>JBGSKP010000611.1:0-3463 GCA_041741175.1 Thiocapsa sp.
GGAAAAAGCCCTCGATCAGGGTCGCCTGGACCTCGGCGCGCGTCAGTTCGCTGCGGATGCTGCCGCCGATCAGACGCGAGCCGCGGCTCGGCACCACTACAGGGATGCTCTGAAGCGCCTCATCGGCCAGCAGAGATTCCTTGGCGACGCGGCAGCCATGGGTCAGTGCCTGGAGCTGCCAGCGGTCGAGGTCCACCCCGGCCTTGGCCAGCTTCTGTTTGAGCAGATGTGCCAGCGTCAGGTCCATGTTGTCGCCGCCGAGCAGGATGTGCTCGCCGACGGCGATGCGGGTCAGCTCCAGAGCGCCGTCCTGCTCCGTGACGGCGATCAGCGAGAGGTCGGTGGTTCCACCGCCGACATCCACCACCAGGATGATATCGCCGACCTGGACCTGATGACGCCAGTCGCCGGCGCTGTCGTTGACCCAGGAGTAGAGCGCCGCCTGGGGCTCTTCAAGCAGCACCAGATGCTCGATGCCGATCGCGCGCGCCGCCTCGGCGGTGAGTTCGCGTGCGGCCGGATCAAAGGATGCCGGGACCGTCACCGTCACGTCCTGGCGACTGAGTGCGTCGTAAGGAAACTGCCCGTTCCAGGCATCGCGCAGATGCGCAAGATACTGCACGGTCGCGTCGAACGGCGAGATTCGCGGGATCTCGTCCGGGGCGCCGGCCGGCAGGATCGGCGCCTTGCGGTCGACATCCGGATGGCAGAGCCAGCTCTTGGCGCTTGAGATCAGCCGGATCGGCGTCGTGGTGCCCTGATTGCGTGCCAGCTCACCGCCGATGCGCGCGGGATCGGTCTCCCAGGGCAGGCCCAGGTCGGAGAGCTTGAACTCATCCGGATGCGGAAGGTAGAGACAGGAGGGCAGGAGCGGGCGCGCCTCCACCGATCCGGGCCCGATCAACTGGGGGATGGAGACCAGGCCCTGCACAATGTCTTCGCCTTCGCTCTTCTCCGAATCCACGAAGGACAGGGCGCAGTGCGTGGTGCCGAGGTCGATGCCGACGGCATAACGGATACGGCTCATAGCTCCACCTCCGCTGCGGCAAGGATGCGCAGATCATGTCCGCCGGACACCCGGGGCAGATCCATCGCCACGACACGCCAGCCGCGATGGACCAGGGCGCCGTGAAACGGCGGATCCCCAACCACGTTGCCGGTCGGCCTGGTCGCCGAGGGATCGAAACCGGGCGGCAGGGTCACGCGACTGCCCTCTGGCTCCTCGCGTACCGGCGCAATCTTCAGATGCGCGTTCAGAACTTGCCTGCAGCCCTGGTGCACCACCCGAGCCGCCGCGCCCACCTCCTGATCGGTGTAGCCCTTGATGTCTTCGTTCAGGAAATCGACGAGGCGGCCTTCCTTCTGAAGCAGTCCGAGCAACAGAAGTGCTGAATCCGGAGGTGCCGTCGCCAGGGGCACGGATGCGGGTGGCGCCGGTTTGCTCGCAGGATGACGGGCTTCGCCCTTGGCAAGCGCCGAGACGTCGCGCGCGAAGCCGGGATCCTTCAAGACCCGTCGAAAACTGGTGAAGGCGATGGATGCCCTCCGGAAGAAGGAAGGCTTTGCTGAGGCCATGAAAGCATCCTCTAGAAGATCAGGTAAAAGAGTCAGGGTGTAGACGATCAGGGTGGCGATATCGTGGCCTCGGCGTTCGTAGGCCGGCCGCACGGGTGCATGGTACCGCGCCGCTCGCTGTTGCTCGACCGGGTATTTACAACAGACCACGCCGGTCGGGCAGCGGATCTCTCCGGCGCGGGCTGGAAACCAGGCGTATCGGGGCAACCCCGGGTGCGCGTCGGTGGCATAATCCGCGCCAGACGAACGGCTCTATTTGAGCGAACCCATTGAGCGAACCCATTGAGTGAAACCAAGGTTCCGAACCATGACCCGAGCAGACGCATCGACACCAGGCGCGCCGACACCCGAAGAACGCCGAGAGATGATCGCGATCGCTGCCTATTATCTGGCCGAAGGGCGCGGATTTGCGCCCGGCGCGGCGGATCTGGACTGGCTATGCGCCGAGCATGTCATTGACGCCATGATCGCCGACGGTCAGGCGCGGGCGTCACAGGATCGCGGAGACCTCCCCGAGGGGATCCGCAATGCGCTCAAGCTGAGCGGCGGCGAGTCGCGCCAGGCGTGACGTTGCGGCAACGGGCGGACGCGGTCGACCGATGCCCGGTCGGTGCCTTTACTTGGCGCAAAAAAAAGCGCGACGGGCGTCGCGCTCAGAAGTTACCACCAAAGGAGGATGGAGGAGTGCACCGAAACAATCTGCTTCAGTACATAACCAGTTTCTTATTTACTGTTGCGCTTGTCAACCCCCGGTGTCATCCCCCAGGTCATCCCCGGTGTCGGCCTGGCGGTCTCGGGGATCGTCTATCGGTCTGTTGCATGGGGTGCGATGCCCCAAGATGACGAGGCGGGCAGGGCGCATTGCGGGTTGAGCATCAGGGCTCGGCCGTGCCTTGTTCGCGATATCTCGGCCACACCACGCGAGGGGAGAACAGCAGATGGCGATCGAAACAGTGACGCTTGGCGGAGGGTGTTTCTGGTGCCTCGAGGCGGCGTTCCAAGACCTCAAGGGGGTCCACTCCAGCGTATCGGGTTACGCCGGAGGCGGCAATCAACAACCGACCTATCAGCAGGTCTGTACCGGTCAGACCGGTCATGCCGAAGTGGTTCAGGTAACCTTCGACACGGATCAGATCGATTTTGCGACACTCCTGAAGGTCTTTTTTACCATCCATGATCCGACGACCTTGAACCGGCAAGGCGCCGATGTCGGCACCCAGTACCGCTCGGTGATCTTCTATCATTCCGACGCGCAACGCGAGCTGGCCGAACGCATGATCGCCAGGCTCGATGCGGAAGGCGTTTGGTCCGACCCCATCGTGACCGAGGTGCAGCCTCTGCCGACCTTTTATCCCGCCGAGCCCTATCATCAGGATTATTACCGCCGCAATCCGTCTCAGGGCTACTGCCAGGTCGTTATCTCGCCGAAGCTGGCCAAGCTGCGCTCGCGTCATGCCAAGCTGCTGGTCGATGACTGACGGGCACTTCTGGGCTGCGGCCCGACCTTGAGACCACCATGCCGGATACGCGCTTTCGCCTCATCACACTGGATCTGGACGACACGCTCTGGCCCTGCGTGCCGGTGATCCTGGCCGCCGAGGACGCCTTTCACGGGTGGCTCAGCCGTCACGCGCCACGTCTGGCAGAAGCCCACGATCTGGCGAGTATGCGCCGGCATCGACGCGAGCTGATGGAGGCGCGGCCCGAGATCGCACATGATCTCGGGCAGGTCCGTCGCCGGTCGTTGACCGCCCTGCTGGAGTCGTTTGATTATGCCGTCGACCTCGCGGAGGAGGCGATGGCCCTGTTCGACTGGCATCGCAATCGCGTCGAGCCATTCGATGACGTCGTGCCGGTGCTGCGCAGCCTGGCGGGGCGTTATCGCCTG
>JBGSKP010000612.1:0-4456 GCA_041741175.1 Thiocapsa sp.
AACTGGTCCCGCACCACGCCCGGCCCTGGACCAACCTCGGCTCCTTCCTGAGCGGGCAGCCCGGCCGTGGGATCGAGGCGGAGGCATCCTATCGCCGCGCCGCGGAGCTGGACCCCTCGGACCCCTATCCAGTGGCTAACCTGGCACGCTTGTTGGTACCCCTCGGACGGCAGACAGATGCGAGTAATGCATACCGGCAGGCCGTCGCGCTGGCCCAGGCGGCGGATGAGCAAAACGCCGGGGTTGAGACGCCGTCGGTAAACCGGGGCTTCGGGTACACCCACCTGCTGCTCCAGGCCCACCTCTGGCTCGGTAACCGCGACCTGGCCCTCCAGGCACTTGATCGCCTGACGCAGGCCGCCGCCGAAGGGGATCGGAACACCTTCTACCGCCTGAAGGAGCAGGCCCGCGAGTGCCGGCACATCGGCCTAGGCCCACCTCTGAAGGAGCTGATGGAGGCCAGCGCCTGGGCGGACTTTCTGCAACCCTTCGCACTCGCGTTGGGCGCCGCTGCCGCGGATGATACAGGGGACGCCCTCGCCGGAGTCCCCCCGGAGGTGCGCTCCCTGGCCGAGGAGATCCTGGCGGAGCTGCGGCCTGCCCCAAGCGCAGCCGAGGGTCAGTCGGGTCAGTTTGGGCCTCGGGGTTAACGACCCGGAACCGCTCATCAACAAGAGATCTATCTGTTGGATAGCCGCCGTGGTACCTCGCCAATCGTGTCATCGCAACCTCCTGTCGATGCGGCCGCCAACTCTAGGCGTCGCCCACGGGGCGCTGATGTGGGTGTGGGTCCCACAGGTTGGAGTGAGAAGCGAACCACGCCGGCGGTCGACGTGGATGGTGCGGTTCGCTCAGACTCCACCAGGATTGCGGGCCGGATTGCACCGCAGTGGCGGGGCGTCAGGCGAAATGGAAGTGCTGATGGCCGATGGCTGCGTCGTTCCTCTACAATGTTAATGGCCTGCACAAACAGCGCGGCGGAAGTTGCAGCTCGGATGACCTGCACCAAGCGGAAAGGGCCATGGATGCCCAACTGACCGAGCGATAGGACCAAGCGACAAGCGCGAGACACGCATGACTGGGGCGCGGGCGCACGGCCTGGGCAGACAGCATGCCCCGTGCGTGCTCGGCGACAACCACCCGAATCGCGATCGGTATCATTCGCCGATGTCCGAGCCCCGAGTTCCGCTATTGACCGCGATGCGCCTATGAAGCGACTCATCTCCGGACTGTCAGCCGTCTTCCTCATTCCGGCAACCTTGTACCTGATTCTTGTGAATCTCGCGCTCGGCTTGCCCGCAGCGCAGACCTATCTCAACGCCATCCAGCCCTAGCGCTTCGCTCTCGGCTGGGAGCAGGCCTGGAGCTGGTCTCCGTTGCGCGTGGAGCTGCGCGGTGTCGCTGCCGACGGGCAGACAGCGACCGAGCAGTGGCAGGTGGATGCAGCGCGGGCAGCGGCCTCGATCGCCCTGCTGCCGCTGCTGAAGGGCGAGATCCGCGTGCATGATCTGGATCTCGTCGACATCGACCTGCGTCCGCGTCCGGCGTCCGACGAGGACCAGGCCGCGATCAGCTCCTACTTTCCCGTCATCCGCAATCGCGACCCCTTGCCCTCACCGAGCCGGAGTAGGACTCCGGGACACTCGTCCTGCGGATCGACGACATCCATGTCCGCGGCCGGCATGCGTTCTGGGTCTCCCATCTTCGCGGCACGCTCCCCGGCGAGGTCCGCGGGAGCTTCAGTCTGGATAACCAGGCCGGTCGGGTGGGTCTTGCGGGCGGGGCCTTGGACCTGATGCTTGAGTCGCTGCAGATCGCCGACGTCCAGCACGTGACCGACGAGGCGTCCAGCGGCATATTGGCTGAAATCGAAGCTGTGGTAAGCCCCGCTCAAGCCAGTCTTGAGATTGCCGAGGACGGTGTTGACCCTGCGAAACTTCGGCAAATCCTTGGGCCTGCGCGTCCCGACGAAGGTCGGTTGGTGGGTGCAGCCGATATCGGTGACCCCGGCGAAGCAGGCAAGACCATCGGAGACGACGGTGCTGGTGGGGACGAAGTTCTAACCTGGCCACACGGCGATGGCGGCGCGGGTGACTCCGGGCAACGGGTGAATTTGGCGCGCAACGGAATCGCGGGACCGAGCGCGGTCCCGCGGCGGCGTCTGGGTCTACTTCTTCTCGTCCATCGCCTTCAGATCCGCTTCGGACTTCTCATGAGCCGCATCGAGCTTCTTCTCTTCCTTCGCGTCCATCGTCTTGAGATCGCTTTCCGCCTTTGCGTGCGCCGGGTCAAGTGTCAGGTCCGCTTCCGCCTTTTCGTGTGCCTTTTCGAGATCCTTTGCACTCTCGGCAGCGACGCCGGTCGACAGGATCAAGGCCAAGGCCGAAGCCGCAATGGTGATCGTCTCTTTCATTTTCATCTCAGATCGCTCCAATTGGATTTCCATTGACGTCAGACGTTGTTTACCGCGTTTTCAGGTCTCCTGTGCTCGGGTGCCACGACGTCGCATGACCCCACAACACCCGCTGATAATACCATCTGTCGCTTGATATTAAGCAACCGATTTCAACGACCACAAGGGTCATTCCGGCGATGGCATTTCGGGGCGAATTCCTCATCCAATGGCGCATTCGATGAACTGTGATCGCCCTGTCGATCCCCTGCGATCAGCGCCGATCGAGGTCCTTCAGCGCATCGGCGATGTCTCGACTCAGGGTCTCCAGGGCGCGGCTGTGGGCGGCGGCGAGGGCATCGTAGTCCGCCCCCGAGACCGGCTCGCGCACGCTGGTTCTCCCGGTGAGCGTCTTGTCCTCGCCGGTGCGAGCGATGCGCCAGACGGCGACCAGGATGGCCGCGGAGCCCGGCGCGGACTCGAAAGTCTGTACGTCGATCGCGACTCGATAGTCGGCATCGGTAGCGGGGGTTCCGGGGAACCGTGTCACGCGTGTCGTGCCGAGCAGGGCGCTCAGATTGGCGACCAAGACGCCCCCGATCGCATCCTGAAGGGGGGCGGCCCAGCGGCGCGTCTCGTCGAGCCGAACCCGGTAAGGCCCCTCGTTCACGACGATCTGGGGCCGATCCACTTCGGACGGGATCGATACGGGGCCGACCGAGATCGCGATGTCCTGAGATTGTTCGGCGGGCGGAAGGCTGTCGGTGAGGGTATAGAAGCGTGACGGGGGCGACGCGCACGCCGTCACCGTGGCGGCGAGGATGGCGACGGCAAGCAATCGGCCCGACATTATGGATTCTCCTTGCCTTTACCGCGCAGCAGCGCCGAGGGGTTCCGATCGAGGTAATCGACGAAGACCCGCAGCGCGCGTGCAGCGCGGGTGATTTCCTGCAATGCCTCGCGCAACTCCTGCTGGCCCGGAGCGCCTTCCCCCAAGAGGGTTTGGTCCGTTGACTTGAGCACGCGATCGGCCGTCGCCATGGCCCGGCGCACCTGCTCCAGGGCCCGGTCCAGCTCGGGCAGGGTCTTGGCGTCCGCGTTCTCGATCAGTCTGTCCAGGCTCGCGACAGCGCTGTCGAGGTTTGCGGCGATTGTTGCGAGCGGCAGCTTGTCGACCGTCGCGAGGATGCCGCGGGCCTGATCCAGAATCGCGTTCAGTTTGGACTCCAAATCATCGAGCCCGCTCGGCGTGACCGGAATCTCTAGGGGATCTCGGCTCCAGTCGATCTGCGGTTTTGGGGCCTGCGGATCATAGTCGAGCGCGATATAACGCTCGCCGGTCAGCAGGTTCCCAGTGCGCACCGTCGCGCGCAGACCCAGGTCTTCGATCTGGTGCCGGATGAACGCGAGACGTGCCGCTCCGGTTTCCTTTGCGATGCTCTTGCCGAGTGTCTCCTGCTCGGGACTTAGCTCGGCGATCAGACGTTCCGGGAAGAAGCTGACAAGGACACGGGGGCGAAACTGTTTTGTGGCGGGATCCATCGTCAGATCGACACCCGCGATCTCCCCTGCCGCCAGACCCAAAAGTTTCACCGGGGCACCCACCGCCAATCCCTGCATCGAGTCGGTATAGAGGACATAGCGGTGGGCGACGGGGTCGGGCTGTTTCATGGCACTGGTCTGATCCGGATAGAGCGGGAAGATGGCCC
Organism: Thiocapsa sp.; assembly: GCA_041741175.1. Taxonomy (GTDB): domain Bacteria; phylum Pseudomonadota; class Gammaproteobacteria; order Chromatiales; family Chromatiaceae; genus Thiocapsa. Next base: position 4,102 of record JBGSKP010000612.1, read on the forward strand.
CTTCGGCCGACGGTGCCTGCGTCGAGGCAAAGCTCGGGATGTCGAAGGCCACGCCGCCGGCCAGGATCGAGACGAGGGATTGGGTGCGCACATCCAGCCCGTCCGCATCGAGCGAGACGTCGATGCCGCTCGCATCCCAGAAGCGCGTCTCGGAGGTCACGTACTGCTCGTAGGGGGTCTTGACGAAGACGCCGATCTCGATGCCGCTGCCGTCCTTGGCCAAGGCGTAGCTCGCGACCTCCCCGACCTGGAGTCGACGGTAGTAGATGGGAGAGCCGATCCCGAGCGAGCCGAGGTCCGGCGCCTTGAGGACGAACTGCCGCCCCTCCTGGTCGGTGATCGGAGGCGGCGTCTC
>JBGSKP010000613.1:0-3037 GCA_041741175.1 Thiocapsa sp.
GCGTGCGGTGAACCGGGCAGCGGGCGGCGATCTGGAGCAGTCGGGCGCGCTCCTCCGGGGTCAGCGCCCCGTGGAGATTGAGCCGCATGCGGATCCGCTCCAGCTTGCCGCCGGTCTGCTCGCAATCGCGACAATCCTCGGCGTGGATGCGCTCATGACTCAACCGCACCTCGACGTCGTCCAACGCCATCCCCTTGTGCCCGGCGTACAGGCGTAGGGTCATGGAGGTGCAGGCACCCAGGGCCATCAGGAGCAAATCGTAGGGCGTGGGGCCCTGATCCGAGCCGCCAGCCGATTTGGGCTCGTCGGCCAGCCACTGGTGTTTGTGTGTGTAGAGTCCGCGCAGAAAGCGTGTATCGAGCTCGGTCACCAGCACCTCGCCCTCGGGCACCCGCGGCGCCGTGCCGACGCTCTGCTCGAACGCATGGCGACCTAAACCCAGATAGCGGCTCGCCCAGGCCACCAGTGTCTCGGCGACATACTCGGCGTCTTCCCGGTTGGAGAGCAGGTGATCGGCCTTGTCGAGCGAGATGAAGCTCTTCGGATGGCGGGCGGCCTGATAGATCTTGCCCGCTTCCTGGATCGACACGATGGTGTCGAGCGGCGAGTGAAAGACCAGGAGCGCACGATTGAGATGGCGGATGTGATCCGCCGAGGCATAGTTGTCCAGATCCTCAAGCAGTTGTTTGCGGATCCGAAAACGCCGCAGACCGATCTGTACTTCGGCCTCGCCCGTCGCGTCCAACTGCCCGCGTGCCCCGCTGAACAGATGCTGCACATGCGAAGCCGTCGCCGGGGCGGCGATGGTCACCACCGCCTCGACCGAAGGCAGCGCATGCACGGCCGCCAGAACCGCGGCCCCACCCAGGCTGTGCCCGATCAGCAGCGCCGGGGCCTCATAGTCCTGTTCAAGCTTGCGCGCCGCGGCGAGCAGGTCTTCGACATTCGATGAAAAGTTGGTGTTGGCAAAATCACCATCGCTATTGCCAAGCCCGGTAAAATCAAAACGCAACACCGCGATCCCGCGCGCGGCCAGTGCCCGACTGATCCGGGTTGCCGCAGCGATATCCTTGCTACAGGTGAAGCAGTGTGCAAACAGTGCGTAACGGGCTGTCACCACGCGATCCGGAGGGGTCTCCAGCAGACCCACCAGGGTGTGGCCCTCGGGATTCTTAAACTCAAGTTTGATGCGCGCCATGACCCAGTCCTCCTGTTGATACCCGCCAAGGATGCCCGATCCAGAGGCGCCCTGCACGCGGTGCGGTGGGCTCGTGACGCTGGACCGACCGCGGAGCATCCCGCTCCCGTCCCATCGGCGCGCCGGAGTGTGCTAGCCTTGCGCCGACTTGCCGAGGACCGATCGATTCTGGGCTCATACTGGGTTCATACTGAGTCCACGCTGGCCGTCGCAGGACAGGCCAATATCGAGAAAGACCAAGGCGAAACATCCACCGCCGCAGGCTGGCGACTCTCCTGATCCGATCATCTTTGTGGGGAAGCACCGATGGGATGGGCATTACTTGGCTTGATTGTTCTGGTAGCGGTTTTCGCCATCATCATCTACAACCGGCTCATCGCCGGCCGCAACGGTTACAAGAACGCCTTCGCCCAGATCGACGTGCAGCTCACGCGCCGTTATGACCTGATCCCGAACCTGATCAAGGTCGCCGAGCGCTACATGAGCCATGAACGCGAGACGCTGGAAGCGGTGGTCCAGGCCCGCAATCAAGCGGTCGGCACTCTCAAGCAGGTCGCGGCCGACCCCGGCGACCCCGCTGCCATGCAGAGGCTCGCCCAAGCCGAAATGGGCGTGGCCGGAGCGCTGGGCAAACTCTTCGCACTCGCCGAAGCCTATCCGGATCTCAAAGCCAATCAGAACATGATGCAGCTCTCCGAAGAGCTGATCAGCACCGAAAACCGCGTCGCCTTCGCACGCCAGGCTTTCAATGATGCGGTCATGGGCTACAACAACCTGCGCGAGGTCTTTCCCAACACGCTGATCGCCCAGCGCTTCGGGTTCGAGTCGGCGCAAATGCTCGACATCGAGTCACCGGAGAAACGCGAAGCCGTCCAGGTCTCGTTCTAAACCGCGTCTTGGAGTGATCGGGCGTTGTCTTGAATGAGATCGACGTCATCGCGGTGAATGGCCGTTGGAGCGGACGCGGTTTAGGTGATTTAAATCAGTTCAATTGCCCCGGCGGTTTTTGAAGCCAGACACACCTGACTTGACGACGGTGTACCGGACAAGATCGGCGAGCCTAGGCCGAAATACCGAAAGAATTTTTAACATGGATGAAGAGAATGCAGAGGATAAGAATTTGAAGCCTGTATCCTGTTTATCCTCTTCATCCATGTCTGTAAAATTCACATCCATGGAATCCTGTGTGCAATTCGAGCCTCGCACGTCGTTCTGGCTAAGCCTGAACGTGGCGCGGAGCGCCAGAGGACTGCCTGACGCCGCGTCGCGGGAATCACGAGCGACTTCATGCATTAGGCGGACGGTCCAATGAGCGAGGCCCGCGCGGAAATCAGTTGAAGACCGAATCTAATCGTTATCGTTGTCGACAACGACACCCGATGCAAAGCATTCTCTCGTCGACTTGTTTGACTTCTTTTTGAACGGTTCCTGATTGAGATGAACGTCTTTGGAATGAAATCCGTTAAGTCACTTAAACCGCGTCCGCGCCAGCATCGTGGAACCCGCCGAGGTCGAATCCGGATGTCGCCCCCGCAGATCACCCCCAAGGACGCGGTTTAACAAATGAACTTCTTTGAGCATCAGGACCGCGCCCGTCGCCGGACGCGTCTCCTCGTCGTTCTCTTCATACTGGCCGTCATCAGTATCGTCGCGGCGGTCGATCTGGTCGCGCTCGTCATCCTGGGCTTCGGGACCGACCATCAGGGTGCGCGGTTCTCGGGCGCCGCCGTGCAAGCGCAGATGCCCCTGCTGATCTGGATTTCGGTGTTGACCGCGGGCGTCATCGCTCTGGCCAGCCTGTTGCGCGTGCTCACGCTGCGCAACGGCGGCGCGGCGGTC
>JBGSKP010000614.1:0-3691 GCA_041741175.1 Thiocapsa sp.
GTCCTCCAGCGCAAGGGCGGCGCGGAGGGCGAACCAGGCGTGAGCGAGCGACCCGGCGGCTGAGGCCGGAACGCGCACCGCGTCGACATGCGTCGTAAAGGCACGCTCGGCTGCGACCGACCGGTGTTGCTCGCGCTTGCGTGGCGGACCTGCTAACCAGAAGGCTTGGGCGAGAGCCGAAACGTCGAGGAAACGGCTACTGGGCTGTTTGGCCAGCCCTCGCCCGATGACGGCTTCTACCGCTGGCCAGGCTGGCACGCCCCGCGCAGCGAACGGCAGAACCGGTCGCTCGACAATCTGCCGCAGCAAATCGTCCTGTAGCGCGGGCACCTCAATGGGCTGCAGGCCGGTCAGCAGCAGATAGGCCAAAACGGAAATTGCGTACTGCTCGGATGACGGCGTCGTCGCTGGCGGGAGCTGGCCGGCCAGCATGGCCTCAGCCATCTGCGGATCGTAGAAATGGGGAATGCCGGAGCGGACGGGGTCAAACACGGCGGATGGATCGATCACCCTTGCACTGCCGAAATCGAGGATCGTTACGCGGCCGGCGTCGTCCACGAGGCAGTTGCCCGGATGGATGTCGCCGTGGAGCACGCCCCTCTGGTGAAGCCGCCCATAGACATCGAGCATGCGGTGGACGAGTTGATGCAGCCAGCACCGGTCGCGCGCGGCGCGCGCCTGCTGTGCGACGACAGCAATTGACACGCCGTCGCACCATTCGATCACGAGGCACGCCCGGCCACGCTCGGTCAGGTGCTCAATCAGCTTTGGGCTATCGGTGCCGGCGAGCCGATCGAGTAGACGTGCTTCATGCGCGATCACGGCCGCTATGCCGGGACGGTCATCGCGAGAGATCTTGAGCGCGACGAAGCCGTCGTCCCGACCGCGTGCGCGATAGACCTCGGAGTCCTCCAGCGAACGGACCAGCTTGTCGATTTCGTAGCCTGCGAACTCCTGGCCGGCTGCGAGAGTCGGTTCTGGCGATGATGCGTCGGGTGAGTCCTGGGGGACGAGGATGCGTGCTTCGACGAGCGTCGCAAGCGCGTCGAATGCGAGGTCCAGCGTGTCGATCGGGTCCTGGTCGTGGACACGAGCGAATCGCAGGACCGCGTCGGTAAGGCGGTTCGGGGAACGGAACTCGGCGAGGAGGCCAGCGAGCGGCTTCGGCACGAGCCTCGCGGTGATCCGGAATCCCGGTCGCGTGACGACCGAGTGGCCTTCCTCGACCGATCCGATCCTGGCGCGTAGCCGTGCCGAGAGTTCGGAAACCGGTAGAAGCTTTGCGTCGGGCGGAAAAATGAACCGCGTGGCTGCAAAGTCCCGGCGTTCTGGGTCAATCGTGGCTGCCATCACGGAACGTCTCGGCGCTCGGCAGCCATTGCTCCGGGTCGACTCCGGCCCCGCGGAGATCGTCCAGGACGGCTGCGACAACATGCTCTCCGGGCGCTCCGCGCCGTGCCGTCAGGCTGACCGCGAGCCGTTTCGTCACCCAGGCCCTCCAGCTTGTCACCGCATCGACTGGCGGGGGATCCATGCCCCAGGACAAGAGTCCATCGGCTCCGGCTTCGGCTGTAAAAGGAACACCCTGGGCTGGGCATCCTCGCAGCGCGCTTTCGAGCGAATGTGCCACGGCGTCCAGGTGATTACGGTCGTCGAAGTAGGCAACGATCTTGTCGGGCCGCAGCAAACCCTCAAGTCCGCGGCCGATCTTGAACGACCGCACGTCGCCCTGAACGAGCACCTTCGCAAGGCGCGGAAGAGCGCCTGCCAACGCTTCGGGGCGAGGGCTTACGTACAGCTTGCAGGCAGCAGCGAGATGCTGTTCACCGCGTGTGTGGGCAAAAGAATACCAACCCGACAGCGAGCTGGCGTCGTAAACAGACTCAAGTAGCCGCCTGACGCTCCCGCCCACCGTAAGACCGAGCACTGCCATCGGGTCGTCGTCTGGGCCGAAGTCGCGCTCGAGGTGGATACCTCGCGGGACTGTGCCGAAGCGATAAAGCCACTGCGCAAGGACATCGGGGCTCTCGATGGGCGCGCCGGCCGCCATGCGAAGCGCGGCCAGCGATAAGCGGCGGATTCGCCCAATCCGGCGAGGAGGAGCCAAGCTACCTGGGGAGGCTATTCAGCGCTGTTTCCAGCTGCGCGCGAACAGTTGCGATATCCTCACCTTGCGGTGCCTGCGCGGCGGTGGCTTTCTCGACGTACTCCAGGGTCTGTGCGAGTTGCTGCTTCAAACGTGGAAGCTCGGTCACCCGATGCACAAGAAGTCCGGTATGGACGACCGGGGTCAGCGTGGGCGGAATCGTCTCAAGCGATGTGCCACCACACTCCGGGTTCGGAAGCCCGACCTTCCCGTCGGCGAGTCCGGCGAAAGCCGCACTTGCCACAACCGCAGCGCCGATCTCCTGGATGGCACTGCGAATTGCCGGATTTCCGCCGGTGTCGCCCGGTACGAAGGCCCGCGCGATGTCGTCGAACCGGTTGGCCTCCACTGCCTCCCGAATCGTTCCACGGACTGCCTCGATCTGCGCCAAGTTCATGAGCACGCTGGCGATTGGCGAGATCGGAGACGGAGGCGTCTCGCCGTCCGGGCCAGGCATCCAAGTCCCGCCCCGAACCCCCCCGCCGATGCTGACAGCCAAGTCCTTCACAAGGAAATCACGCTGCGTGAATGCTTTGTTCATGGCCACCTCCTGATCGCGAGATAAACACCCGTTAGAGTCGATACGACCGTAGACCCGGTTGCTGACACCCGGTGACGAAAGGGATAGTCCAGGCGCCTTGATCTGTCAAGAAATGCGCTTCTTGCACCGCAGTTCCCGCTCGCGCCGCGCACACTCGACCGAGGCAACCGCCGCCGCGCTCGGCGTGGTTGTTGGGTCGTCGGCGCTATCTGTCTCGGCGTCATCATCGTGGTGGCCTCCCCGCACCCTACCGGACCTCGCCCCGCAGGGGCAGACCACGGCTAATCCAGAGCGGGGAGCTCCGGTCACAGTAGACCCAATTGCGGCTGGCCTGATGCTGAATGAAGCACGCTGTCATCGGTATGCATGTCCCGACACAGGGCGCGCTCGCCATCACCGCCTATACTGATGTCGTCGATCCCCCGTTTCGGATGCGGATCCTCTCCAAGGCTCGGGCATGCATACGGTTGTTGCCATCAAGCAGGTGCCGGACACCACCAATGTCCGTATCGACCCGGAGACGGGCACCTTGATCCGGGAGGGTGTGCCGGCCGTCATCAACCCCTACGACCGCCATGCCCTGGAGATGGCGGTCCGGCTGAAGGAGCGCTTCGGTGGCACGGTGACCGTGCTGACCATGGGTCCGCCGAAGGCCGCCGAGGCGCTCGTGGAGTGCGTGGAGCAGGGCGCCGATCGCGCAATCCTGCTCTGCGACCGCCGGTTCGGGGGCGCCGATACCCTCGCCACCTCCTATGTCATCGCCCGGGCGATCGAGGCCATCCAGGCCGAGGGGCCGGTGGATCTGCTGCTGTTCGGCAAGCAGGCGATCGATGGGGACACTGCTCAGGTCGGGCCGGGCGTGGCGAGCCGGCTGGATGTGCCCCTCATCACCTTTGCCGTTCGCATCGAGTCGATCGATCCCGCGACCCGCACGGCGATCGTCCACCGCCGCGTCGAGCAGGGCATCGAGGTCCTTCAAACCGTGCTGCCCGCGCTCCTGACGG
>JBGSKP010000615.1:0-8163 GCA_041741175.1 Thiocapsa sp.
CTGCGCGACGGCGCTCTGGTGCCCGAGCCAATCGCGGGCCTGCCGCCTGTCCTGTCGGTCGGTCAGGGTGGCTTGATGGACCTCGCCCTGCATCCGGATTTCAGCCAGAATCAGTTGGTTTATTTCACCTACGCGACCGGGACAGGAAAGGCGAACCGGACGGCACTCGCGCGCGGACAGCTCGACGGCGATCGTCTGCGCGATGTTCAGGTGATCTTCCAGAATGCCGATGTCAAACAGGGCGGGCAACACTTCGGCTCACGTCTGCTGTGGTTGCCTGACAAGAGCCTGCTCATGAGCATTGGAGACGGAGGTAACCCCCCGGCGTCATTCCGGGGCGAGCATATCCGCAATCAGGCCCAGCGTCTTGAGACCCACTTCGGCAAGGTGCTGCGGCTCACCGAAGACGGTCGCCCACATCCGGACAACCCCTTCGTGGACCGCAAAGGCGCCCGCCCCGAGATCCTCACCTACGGTCATCGCAACATTCAGGGTCTCACCCTTGATCCCGCCAGCGGGCGCATCTGGGCGACCGAGCATGGTTCGCGCGGTGGCGATGAGCTCAACCTGATTGAGCCGGGCAAAAACTATGGCTGGCCCGAAGTCACCTACAGCCTGGAGTACAGCGGTCCGCGCGTCTCGCAAGAGACCAGTCGGCCGGGGATACAAGACCCTCTGATCAACTGGACGCCTTCAAAGGCGCCGAGCGGGCTGGTCTTCTACACCGGTGATCGCTACTCCGACTGGAAAGGCAACCTCTTCAGCGGTGCACTGGTGTTTGGCCAGGTTCGGCGGATTGTTTTGGACGGCACACGCGTGGTCGATGAGCAAAAACTTACCATCGGCAACCGCGTGCGCGACGTGGAGCAGGGGCCGGACGGCTATCTCTATGTGCTGATCGACTCCGGCGAAGGATCCCTGCTACGGATCCTGCCGAACTAAAGCGCACTAAAGCGCGTCCCGAGTGCCTTCGCGATCCCAGATGGAGGCAAGATGCGCGCTGCATCCATGCAATGCATCGCCGGACGCGCTTTAGGAATCAACGATTTTAGGTGATTTCCGAGAACTACCGTCCCTGACGAGACCGAATGAAGCCACGCGCCGACAGCCGGTAGATTCTTTCCCGGAAATCGCTTAAAGCGCTTCTCCCGAAATGCTTTTTTCCTAAACCGCGTCGCCCGCGTCGCGCCAAGGTAATGGACGGCGACAAGGTCGGCATTGTCCCCGACCAAGTCGGTAGCCTCGGACGCGGTTTAGCAGCGGTTTTTGCGCCCCGCCACCCGTAACCGCAACGCATTCAACCGAATAAACCCGGTCGCATCCTTCTGATCGTAGGCTCCCGCATCCTCTTCGAAGGTCGCGATCGAGGCGTCGAACAGGCTGTTGGTCTCGGACTTGCGCCCGACCACCATCACGTTGCCCTTGTAGAGCCTCAGGCGCACGACCCCGTTCACCACCGCTTGGGTGGCGTCGATCGCGGCCTGAAGCATCAGCCGCTCGGGTGCGAACCAATAGCCGTTGTAGACGAGGCTCGCATAGCGCGGCATCAGCTCGTCTTTGAGGTGCGCGGCCTCGCGGTCGAGCGTCAAGGACTCCATCGCACGGTGGGCCTTGAGCAGGATGGTGCCGCCGGGGGTTTCGTAGCAGCCGCGCGACTTCATGCCGACGTAGCGATTCTCGACGATGTCGCTGCGCCCGATGCCGTTGGCCCCGCCGATGCGGTTCAGCTCGGCGAGGGCCTCGGCCGGGGACATGCGTTGGCCGTCGATCCCGACACAATCGCCGTGGTCGAACATCAGCTCGATCAGGGTCGGCTGATCCGGTGCGTCCTGCGGTGCGACACTCCAGCGCCACATGTCCGCACCCGGTTCGACCCAGGGATCCTCCAGGTCGTAGCCTTCATAGGAGATATGCAGCAGGTTGGCGTCCATCGAGTAGGGCGACTTGGTGCCGTCGCGCTTCATCTCGACCGCGATCCCGCGGCTCGCGGCATAGTCCATCAGCTTCTCGCGCGAGAGCAGATCCCATTCGCGCCAGGGCGCGATGATCTTGATGTCCGGGTTCAGCGCATAGGCGGTCAGTTCGAAGCGGACCTGGTCGTTGCCCTTGCCGGTCGCACCGTGGGAGATGGCGTCGGCGCCGGTCTTGGCGGCGATCTCGATCAGCCGTTTTCCGATCAAAGGACGCGCGATCGAGGTGCCGAGCAGATACTCGCCCTCGTAGATGGCATTGGCGCGGAACATGGGGAAGACGAAATCGCGCACGAACTCCTCGCGCAGATCGTCGATATAGATCTCCATCACCCCCGCTGCGGTGGCCTTGGCGCGCGCCGGCTCGAGCTCCTCGCCCTGGCCGATGTCGGCCGTGAAGGTCACGACCTCGCAGCCGTACTCCTCCTGAAGCCACTTGAGGATGACCGAGGTATCCAGACCACCGGAGTAGGCCAACACCACCTTCTTGATTGCGCCCTGCGCCATCGTTTTGCTCCAACTCGGAAAAGTCGGTGAGTATATACCCGCCGGGATCTCACGGACTGCCCAGCGGATCGTCTCGGCGACGGCATCGCCGATGCCGGGCACCGCGGTCAATGCCTCGGCATCGGCGGTGATCACGGCCTCGATGCTGCCGAAGTGCTCGATCAGTCGCTTGGCCCGCTCGGGTCCGATCCCCGGCAGTCCCTGCAGGATATGGCTCTGAAGCCGCGCCTTGCCGCGTGGTCGTTTGCCGTGACGCGGGAGCGTTCCGCGGGCGAAGGCGCGTGCCTGACGGGCGGCGAAGCGGATCAGCTGGACGGTCTCATCCGGGTCGCGCGAGCGCAGTAACGGGAGCCCGAAGAAGACGGCAACCGTGACGAGCGCGCCCAGGATTGCTTCGCGCCGCATCCTGCTTTCACCCAAATCCCGGCTGGTGCCTTCCAGGATCAAGGCCCCGCGCGGTCCCGCGTTCGCCAGACGCTCGGCCTGCGCGAACAGCCGGCCATCCTTGATCGAGACAACGAGATCCGCCAGCGTCTTGCGCTCGATCACCAGCGCCGCATCGATCAGATAGTCGCCGACCGGCAGCCGCTCGACCTGGATCCGGAACTCCGCACAGCGATGCAGCGCGGCCAGGACGTCCGCGTTGGTCTCGCGGTCATCGACGCGCACCAGGAACGTTTGCATCGGTTCCATCGCTCGGTCTCTCCATTACCGGCCAACAAAGCCGCTTGCGCTGCTCAGCCCGGTGCGATGACTCAAGCACCCACGGCGCCGGGATTAGAGGCGGTGACAATCCCGTCGCCACACCACTTGAACCGCGTCACCGCCAAGGCATCGGGTTCCGCAAAGGTTGACCCTCATTCGAACGTCCGCTCGCAACCACCGGGCGCGGCTCAACCAAAGAGTCTTTTCCACCAGCGGCGCCGATTCCTCGGCGGCGGACGCGTGCTCGGCAGATCCACCGGTGGAATCAGGCTCATGACCCAGCCGGGCAATGGAGGGGAGTTGCTGAATCCGCACACGACGCCCAGGTTATTCGGATCATAGATCTTGACGAAGGTCGGCGTCTGCAGATCATCGGCATACACAATACCGCAATAGTCCTCACGGTGCTCCGCGCGCAGGAGTTGATCCAACTCGGCAACGAAGACCTCCACGCCAGTCGCATCGCTCGCCGCTGCCGGCGGCGGCTCGCCCACAGCATAGAGATACCAACCCGCATCGGCGCGCTCCTTGATCCGCGCCCAGAGCGCGTCGAGCTGATGCCAGCGCAAGGCGGACGTAAAGCTGCCGCGAAATGCCAGCAGATAAGGATTCTGTGTAGTGTCCAATTGACTCATGTTCGTCTCGGTTCGTGAGCGGCGCGATCAGTGCCCCCGCCAATACGCATTGACCAGAGTCTGCCGAACTCATCGCGCTGCATGCGACCCGCCGGCCGTGGGACCGGCGTGACCTTGCCCGGCCACCTACCATCTCGCCGATCGGGATCGCCGAGGATCCGGTCTATCGAAACGCTAGAGGTGGAACCCTGCGGCGTCAAGGCGCGGGGTGGATCCTCGTCGAACCGATGCAGCAGGCCGCGATGAGGAACGCATGCTGCTGAGGCGATGTAGTATGATTGACAGGACGTGGGTTCGATGACCTTTCCAATCGGTCCAAGGCATTGAATATTAGTATTAAAAAACTCTTAAGATGTTCATGGCAGGTTCGTTTGACGTGCCTCGATGTGAGCTCGGAGACGCCGGGCCGGGCGCGACAGATGCGAGACGGTCGGCGTCTTGAGGGGTCCGCGCGATGAGTGCTGATCGGGAGCCTCGCGCAGAAGTCCCCGAGCAGCCGGACCTGCTGACCTGCGACAGCGAGCCGATTCACACGCCTGGAACCATCCAGCGCTTCGGCATGCTTGTGGCGGTTGATCGGGATTGCACGATTCGCCGCGTGAGCGCGAATCTGTCCGAGTTCTTGCCCATGACACCCGGCCAGGCACTCGGTCGGCCGCTTGAAGATCTCGTAGGTGAAGATGTCGGGGTGCGCTGCCGGGTGCATCTGTTGACGAAGGCGATGGGCGGCAGCGTGGAATCACCTGCCGTGCTGGATGCCGACTTGCCCGGCGCCTGGGTTCCCTTCACGCTCGCATTGACCAACGCGCAACCGGGATTGATCATCGAGAGCGAACCCAAAACGCACGGGCCGTCGGAATATCGGGGTGTGTTGCGCAGCGTCTCGGAGAGCTGCGAGCGATTACGCGAGGCGCGGGGCTTGGCGGCGTTGCTGGAGTCCGCGGCGCATCTCGTGTCCGCCGAAAGCGGCTTTCACCGCACCATGGTCTATCGCTTCGACAGCGAGATGAACGGCGACATCATCGCCGAGGTCGTCAATGGCGTGGAGCCGCGCTGGCTGGATCATCGTTTTCCGCATTCGGACATTCCCGAGCAGGCGCGCGCGCTCTATCTGCGCAATCGCATCCGGATGATCGTCGACATCGATTACATCCCCGCGCCGCTGCTAGGTCTGGGCGAGGATGTCCGCGAGCGGCTGGATCTGAGCAATGTGACGCTGCGCAGCGTCTCGCCGATCCATATCGAGTACCTGCGCAACATGGACGTGCGGGCAACGCTCTCCATGTCACTGATTGTGGCGGGGCGACTGTGGGGCATGATCATCTGTCATCATCATGAGCCGCGCTATGCGCATCGGCCGCTGCGGATCTATGGTGATCTGGTCGCTCAGTTCGTGTCGCTGCAACTGGAGCAGCAGTTGGCCGAAGAAAAGCTTGGGGCAAGAAAGCGGCTTGTTCGCGATGTCCAGTGCGTGGCGGAGCGCATGCGTGTCGAGGACAGGGTGGGGTCCGCCGTCGCGCAATCCGACGAGCTGCTTCGTGCCTGGGATGCCGATGCCTTCCACCTTGTATTGCGCGGGGAGCGCACGGTGCTTGGACGCGCCGTGCCCGAGACCTTGCGTCAGGCGATCGAAACGGCTTTGCTCGGGCGGCACATGGCCACTCATGTGCCCCTTCCCCCGATCGATCGCGTGATTGCACTGGAGCGCATCGGGCCGCTTCTGAGCGGTCTGGGTGTCGATCCGGACTGGGTGGCCGGCGTCCTCTTCGTGCCGCTGCGCGACAGCGCCGGCGACTATGTGCTCTGGTGGCGCGCCGAGTACCTGCAAACGATCAAATGGGCGGGCCAACCCGAGCAATCGGTCAATTCCACCAGTTCCGATCAGCCCGCGCGGTTGTCGCCGCGCGGGTCTTTCGAAACCTGGGTGGAGGAGGTGCGTGGCCGCAGTCTGTCCTGGACGGCGGCGCACCGTCTGGGTGCCGACCGTTTGGCGCAGGTCATCAGCAACCACATCGCCGATGAACGCAAGCGCAGTCGCGAGCGCGAGGAATTGGAGCGCCGGTTGACGCACTACGACAGCCTCACGGGCCTACCGAATCGGGTGCTGTTGCTGGACCGTTTGCAGGACGCCATCAAGCGCGCCCAGCGCCAACAGGATGCCTTCGCCGTCTGTTCCATCGAGCTCACTGCAGTTGGACCCATCAGGGATCGGTTCGGGCTGGGCGTGGGCGAGGAGGCATTACAGACGGTCGCGGTGCGGCTGAGCCGCCTGCTGCGTCAGAACGATACGCTCGCGCGCGTGGACGGGGACGCGCTTGTCGTCCTGATCGAGGGTATTCCGGCCAAGACGCGGGAGGCGGTTCGCAACGCCGCCGTGATTGTTGTCAACAAACTGATTCGCGCTCTGGATGAGCCGGTGCGCATCGGCAGCTATGCGCACCCGCTGGATGCCAGTGTCGGGATCTGCTGTTATCCGGAGATGCCCGAGCATCCCGCACGCTTGCTGCATCTTGCCGACACGGCGATGTATCGCGCCAGGAAGCGGGGTTGCAATCCCACCTTTGCAGAGTACCTTGAAGAGGGTTGATATCGGGTTTCGAAGGCCGATGCCGGTGCGCCGGTCGCGGCCAACCCAGTTGTCGCCAATCCGGGCGGCGCCAGCGCAACAGGGCGCCGATCCTCCGTGCACGGCATGCGCGCTCGACCCTGAGTCGCCGTCCGCTCCAGTGCCCATCGCCGAATCCCGGCGTTGGCTTGGCCGCCGCGCCAATGACGGCGCTCACACACCAAATGAAGGCTCCGCCGATGCTCGCTATCCGCCCGATTCTCGCGTTCTCCGACAATTACATCTGGATGCTCAACGAGACCCCGGACGCGGCAGTGGTGGTGGATCCGGGCGATGCCGATCCGGTTCTGGAGGTTCTGCGCGCGGAGAATCGGATCCTGACCGCAATCCTGATTACCCATCATCATGGCGACCATACCGGCGGGGTCAGCGAGTTGCGCGCCGCCTTTCCGCAGGTACGGGTGTATGGGCCTGTGGATCGGCGTATCTGCGACATCAACGATCCACTCGGGGATGGCGCGACGGTCTGTCCGGAGGGTTTGAGCACGACCTTTCGCGTGCTTGAGGTTCCGGGCCATACCTCGACCCATATCGCCTATCTCGGCGCGGGCGCCTTATTCTGCGGTGATACGCTGTTCGCCGGCGGTTGCGGTCGGGTCTTCGACGGTACCTTCGAGCAACTCTCCGATTCGCTGGATCGGATCGCCGCCTTGCCGCCGGAGACCCTGGTGTATTGCGCGCACGAGTACACCCTGTCCAATCTGGGCTTTGCCCAATGGGTCGAGCCGGGCAGCGCGGCGCTCAGCGCCCGCATCGCCGCCGATCGCGACCGCCAGGACAGGGGTATTCCGACGGTGCCGTCGCGCCTGGATCTGGAGCTGACAACCAACCCCTTCCTGCGCACCCGGATCCCCGCAGTGATCGGCGCTGCCGAGCAGATCGCCGAGCGCAGGCTCGAGTCCGGCCGGGACGTCTTCAGGGCATTGAGGCAATGGAAAGACGAGCGCTACGACTAGGCCGTATCCGGTACGGTAGACCAGCTGGTCCGGCACCTGTGATCCAGTCGAACCCGATCCGGCGCCGCATCGGCGCATGATCTGCCAAGCCCTGTTTGGTCGAGCCGGCGTCGCCGGTTTAGCCGTCAAGTTTGACCCGGGCGCCGCCGACTGTTAGAACCCGCGTCCATCTTCACGTCCAGGGTGCGCCACCCATGCTTTCTTCGGTTCCCCGTTATGCCCCGCTGCTCTGGGGCCTGCTTGCCTGTGCGAGCGGTGCCGTCATGGTGCTCGGATTTGCGCCGTTTGGTTGGTCGGTATTCGTCCTGATCGGACTCTTGGGCGTCCTGGTTGCGCTGCAGGGAGCCTCGCCGCGTGCCGGCTTTCTGCGCGGCTGGCTCTTCGGTGTCGGCCTCATGGGCTTCGGGGTCTTCTGGATCCGGATCAGCCTGAATGAATTCGGCAACATGGATGCCTGGGTCGCGCACCTGTTGACCGTCGTCTTCGTCTCAACGATGGCGCTCTATTTCGGACTCCTGGGGTGGCTCGTGCGCAGGCTGGATCGCGGGCCGGCCTGGCTTGTGCCGCTCACGCTGTTTCCCGGGTTCTATGTGCTGATCGAGTGGCTGCGAGGCTGGTTGTTCACCGGATTCCCCTGGTTGAACCTCGGCTACACCCAGATCGATGGGCCGCTCGGCGGGTATGCGCCAATCCTGGGGGTCTATGGCGTCGGTTTGCTGCTGGTGGTCTCGGCGGGCCTGCTGTGGGGTGTGGCGCGCTGGGCC
>JBGSKP010000616.1:0-4809 GCA_041741175.1 Thiocapsa sp.
GGATCAGGAATCGGCGAGCCGTAACCGAGGCGACCTTGGCTCGCACACCGGGTCCGCCGGGATCGGACGCCGGCGCGCGGTCCCTTCAACCCGCGTCAGCGCGGCTCCAGCGAGACGGCAAGCGCGTCGGTGAAGGTCACGAGCACCGTGTCACCTTTCTTGAGCTCATCGAGAAGGTGCCGCAGTGAAGGATCCTTCACGGAGACCTCCCGGACGCGCCCCTCGGGGTCGCGGAAGTGGATCGTCTTCTTGTAAGGGTCGACGTCGAGAATCTCGACGATCGAGCGCATCTGGCGAGCGGCTGTTCCTGCCGTGGCCCCTTGCTCGACCGAGACGCTGCGTTGGCGTTCGGGCGCCGACTCGTCCCCCTCGTGGGCCACGACATCGATCGCCACGCTCCGGTAATACTTGACGTTGATTGAATCCCCGGGCTTGACCTGGTCGAGATTCGCGACTCGATCGCCGGCCCGCACGACGATCAGGTTGCCCTCTGGACCCTTGAGGGTGACATAGCGGCTGGACTGGTCGACCGCCTCGACGGTGGCTGTCGTCTCGATCAGCTCCGCCCCGGCCATGCCCGGTGGAGGTTCTTCGATGTCCGCCCACACGGGCAAGGCCGCGGCTAGAAGGACGGCTGCGATGAGTGGCTTCAGGGTGTTCATCTCGTCTCTCTCCTTTGGTATCGAAGTGTCTGGGGTGACCAGACGGGTTGCGACGCAACAACAGGGACCGGCCAATCAGCCTGTGCCTTAAACGCCGGTCGGTCTCCGACAACATCGAGACCCATGGATACGGATGGCCGGTGTGGGGGTCGCCGAGCATAGGCGGTCTGCGCGACCCACCGTTACCTGGAGTGGGTAGGCCACTTGCCACCGACTTGCCGGACAGTCCTTTGCTCAGTCCAGGCGAGATGGCCGCGCGGGAAAGTGGGCGCGACGCCGTACCGTTAGCTGTCAACAGCTTCGGCGGCGGCGCACCCCGACGTCTCTGCTGCTTCCAGTCCCGTTTGTCCTTACCGGGTACGCATCTTGGTCTCGGCAGTCCTGACGGGTGTCGCGGTGGTCCTGCCGGTCATCCCGTCGCTCTTCGCGCGCGTCCCGCTGCAGATATCCTTAGGGTTCTCTCCTGGAGTCAGCGGGGCCTCCAGGACTGCGCGGGCGCGGATCAGGGCATTGCAAAACCTCGACGCCCCGGCGCTCAGCATAACCAATGCGGCAGCCGAAGATGCAATGCTCCGACAAATCCTTAGTTAAAAGGTAGTACATTCCCGCGCTTGTTCCATCAGTACAAATACGGTCGACATCGCCCCGGGGGTTGGCGGACGCTTAATTGCGATCAGGACGCCACTTGACGTCGAGCTTCTTGAAACGCGATCGTCGATGCCCCGTGGCGCTGGATGATCGTTTCTACCGGCCCGGATCCGGCAATCGAGGCTGGCCATCCGGCTTTGCTGCCTGCTGCATGGGTGGGGTCACCACGCGGGTCGAGCGACCGTCCAATCGGGCGTAACCCGCGCGTCATCCCCCTGCATCCACCTTCCCGCTGTCGGCCACTGGCTCCTCGGGCCGCTCATACACCCAGGCCAGGAGCAGCTTGTAGCCGAGCACCAGGACCACCGCGCCCACGAAGAGTCCAATGATGCCGGAGGTGATGAAGCTGCCAATGGCGCCCATGACGATCACCGCCATGGGCACCTCCACGCCTCGGCCGAGCAGGATGGGCTTCAGCACGTTATCCAGGCTGCCCACGATGAGGCTCCAGACAAGGAAGAGCACCGCCGGCACCGTGTCGGCCGTCGCGAAGACGTAGATCAGGATCGGCAGGGTGATCGGAAAGATGCCGATCTACACCGTGCTGAGCAGCAGACACAGCAGCGCGCAGAGCCCGGCAGCGAGGATCCCCATCACCATGAAACCGATCCGTGCCAGGATGGCCTGGATCAACGCCACCCCCAGGATGCCCTTGATGACGCTGCGCACGGTGGCCTCCGAGAGCTTGGCGAACTCCTCGCCCTTCTCACCGGCCAGTCGCACGGCGACCGCCCGAGCGAATTCCCGTGTTGTAGTCGAGTAGAGATAGATCCGGGTCAAAACACCAAGACCCGATCCGCCGCCAACGTCGCCTCGGCCAGTTCGTCCATGGTGCTGCGACGTGTGCCCTCGATCAGCTCGGCGTCACCGCTTCCGCGTGCATCCAGACAGGTGCCGCAGAGCAGCACATCGCCGCCGCGCGCGACCGCCTTCACCATGAACTCGAGGTTGTAGTAGCCCTGCGGCACCTTCTGCCCGGACTTGGCGCAGGCGACGGCATCGGCCATGAGAAAGACGATGACATGGGCGTCCTTCCCGGCGAGCGACTTGGCAAGGCGCAGGCCGTTGAAGCTGCGCTCGGTGCCGTAGGGCGGATCGTTGAGGATGAATAGAACCTTGGACATGGGTTACTCCTGTCATGCCGTTGCGGTGTCCGGGCAGACGGGTGTCTGCGCGGGCGCTGGATGTTCCGGAGTGATCGACCTCGCGGCCGGGTTGCGACCGCTCGGCTCAGGGCCGCGCATCCGGCGGCTGATCCTCCCAGCGCCGCCGATTGATCGCATAGTCGGTCACCTGTCCGATGAAGGGCAGCACCAGCATCCCGTCGAGCCGATCGACCCGGCGCGGATCGCGGTGGTCGCGAATCCCGATCGTCATGCCCTCGTGGCCGGCCCGCGGCTGGTCGCGGTAGGTGCCGAGCAGGCGATCCCACCAGGACAGGTTGAAACCGAAGTTGGAGTTGGTCTCGTCGTCCGCGATCGAGTGATGGACACGATGCATATCGGGTGTCACCACGAACCAACGCAAGACGCGGTCGACACCGAGCGGGAGACGCACGTTGGCGTGATTGAACATGGCCATGCCGTTGAGGATCACCTCGAAGAGGATGACGGCAACGACCGGCGGACCGAGTGCGGCGATGGCCGCGAACTTGATCAGCATCGACAGGACGATCTCGATCGGATGAAAGCGCGCGCCGGTGGTCAGGTCATAGTCCAGGTCGGCGTGATGGACCCGATGCAGCCGCCACAGCGCGGGCACGGCATGGAACAGCACGTGCTGTACCCAGACGACGAAGTCGAGCACGACGACGGCGACGAGCACTGCCAGCCAGCCCGGTATGTCGATCGCATTGAGCAGCCCCCAGCCCTGCGCGCTCGTGAAGAGCGCCATTCCGACCGCGGCGGCCGGAAACAAGATGCGCAGCACGACCGTGTTCAAGACGACCAGCCCGAGGTTGCTGGTCCAGCGTTGCAGTCGGGTCAGGGTCCGGGCGCGGCGCGGGGAGCGAACCTCCCAGATCGCCATGAGCGCGAAGATGCCGAAGAAGAACGCGAGGCGGATCGTGGCCTCGTGGGTCTGGATAAAGCTGTCCAAGGGGTGTGTCTCCGACTGCCGGGATGGCCTGGTGAGGTCAATCTTGGCAGATCGACGGTTAACTATCAACCGATGCGTTGAATGTTTTTCTCGCACGCGGCTTCACCGGGCTTCCGCCGATTTCGCATGCCGTGTGCCTAAAAGCGCCGCAGGATGATCTGGACAAGCAGATAGGCGAGCACGTTGCCCTGATTAGGCAATTCCTCCGCCTGGCTCACGGGATGAGCAACCGGTCGGCGCAGACTGCTCCCAGGTCCACCCGGCTCTCGGCGCCATTGCTGATGCAGATGTTCCGTTGGGTCAACACCGTCCTCGGCAATCGCAAGACCGGCTTCAACGGGGCCTACCCGAACTTCGATTTCGGCAAATATGCCGCCCTACTTGGGCGCGATCACCAATCAGTTTTGTCGCCGCTTCGATCTGAAGGCGCTTCAGGTCTCCGATTGTGCAGATTTTCCCAACCCTGCTCGTGTCGGTGCTCGTTTACGGCAGACGAAAATCCCTCGCAATCTGGCACAAGATGCTCCTGCAATCGCCTGATTACCCGGTTAGGTTGCGATCGACCAAAACGCGGGGATCGGCATTAGCGACCTCGATCCGCGCAGCGACGTTGTCGGCGACCAGCCACAGCGGGTTCTGGAGGTCCGTGTCGGGATCGACGTAGATATCGGTCCCGTAGACAATGTCCGCATTGACTCGGGTGTGGTATCGCATGACCTCGTTGTCGCGGATGATGACCCGCCTACCGAGCGCCCCGGCGACATGCACACCGTCCATGCGCAGATGGGCGGTGGACGCGAGCGGTTGGCGGCGCAGCCGGTTGCCGATCACCAGCAAACTGTCGCAGTTGCCGACATAGACCCCATAGGCCTCGCGATTGATTGCCGGCGTGATCCGCGAATAGATCGTATTGCCCTCGATGGCGACCAGATTCGAGCGCAGGCGTTCATCGGCCGGTTGGTCACGGCGACTCTGGCCGACATGCACGCCTTGCAGGGCATCGAGGATACTGTTGTCCAGGATGCGCACCTCCTCCGCCTCCTCGCCGCCGATGACGATCCCCTGATAGAGGGCGGGTAGGTCCTGGGCCAGGATCTCATCGAAGATCGCCGAAAAGCCGTCGATCTGATCCGGGTTGAGCATCACGGCGTCGACCGCGTCCTGGAGCGCATCCTCGGCCTGGGACAGGGTCTCCGCCCCGGGGAGGTTGCCGCCCCATAGATGCCCAAAGAAGTCGATCTGCTCCAACGCCGGATGGCTGCGAAAGTCGACCGTCACCTCGCCAATCGACATGACGCGGCGGTTGGTCAACCGGCTGTAAGTGTCGCCGCCGACCAGGTCCTCCGGGTCGCCGGGCCGCACCTGGGCGAACAGGGTGCGGCGAACCTCGGCGCGCAGCACT
>JBGSKP010000617.1:0-71717 GCA_041741175.1 Thiocapsa sp.
TGCACCGGCGCATCGGCCGGGGTGTCGCCGAGCGCCGTGCCCGTGCGATCGCACAATTCACCCCAACTCGTAAGACGCTCGCTCATCCTGTGGGTGACCTCGAGGACACGGTCGTTGGTCTCGCAACGGTAATCGTAGGTCGGCATGTGGTTTCTCCCTGGAATATCGATGAATGCTTATGGACTATTATATCCGGGTCAAGGCTTCAGGCAAGGTCGGGGCGAGCGCCTCGGCGTGCGTGGCTGGGCCGGTGGTCCGGCTCGGCTGGTTCAACGCCTTGGCATGGCCCGCGACGCCTACTGCTCAACGGATTGACTGGGTGTCCGTGAGCGCGCGTTCGGCGCGCTTGCGAAACACGCGCATCTCCTTGGCGGCCTGAACATCGCCTTTTGACTGCGCCACCGCGATACCGCGATCGAAGGCATGAAGTGCTTCGGTCTGGCGACCACTCGCCGAGAGCGCTTTGCCGTACAGCTTCCAGGCCGCTGAATAGCCGGGGTCCAGCCGCACCGCCTCGCACAGATGAGCGAGTGCCTTCGCGGTGTCATCCACTTTGAGATACTCCGCACCCAGGCTATAGCGCAGCAGAGCTGAATCCTGTCCGTGGGTCAGCATGGCCTCAAAGTTGTCGATGATGCTCATGGTGTCATCCTATCAAGATGGGGATGTGTCGCGCGGCGAGTCGGCGTCGGGCCGATTCGCGGGGGCGATGGACCTGACTCCATTGCGCGTGAATCAGCCGTTTGGCGCGATGCGGTCGCGGTTGTCATGCCGGGTCACCGTTGCCAGAAGGTCGGCGTCAAGAGGACCAGGAGGGTAAAGATCTCAAGACGCCCGAGCAGCATGGCGAAGCAGAGAATCCACTTGGCTGGATCCGGAAGGCCGGCGTAATGGGGACCGACCTGCGCCAGGCCCGGACCGAGATTGTTGATGCAGGCAGCAACCGCTGAAAAGGACGTCATGAGGTCCAGACCGGTCGCCGCCAGCATCAAGTACATGATGACGAAGCTCGCGACATAGAGCGAGAAAAAGCCCCATACCGCATCGACCACGCGATGGTTCACGCTTTTGCCGCCGATCCGAACCGGGATCTGTGCGCTCGGATGAATCAGACGCTCGATTTCCCGGATGCCCTGTTTGATCAGCAATAGGAAGCGAACGACCTTGATGCCGCCGCCGGTGGAGCCGGCACAACCGCCGATAAAGCTCGCGAACAGCAGCAGGATCTCGAGGAACGGCGGCCAATAGTAAAACTCCGCTGTCGTAAATCCGGCGGTCGTCCCGATCGAGACAGCCTGAAACAAGCCATTGGTGAAGGCATCGTCCCAGGTGATATAGGTGTCGGTATAAAAGAGCGCCAGAGTCGTCACCGCCGTGACCGTTGTCATCACGGCAATGAAAAACTTAAATTCACTATCCTGCCAATAGATGCGCAGATCCATCCGGCGGAAGGCGACGAAGTGCAATGCAAAACTCATCGCGGCCATCAGCATAAAGAACACCGCGATCATCTCGATCAGGGTGCTGTTGAAGTAACCCATGCTGGCATCGTGGGTCGAGAAGCCGCCGATGGCAACCGTCGAGAAGGAATGACCGATGGCATCGAAGAAGCTCATCCCGGCGCCCCAATAGGCCAGGGCGCAGGCAACGGTCATGAAGGCATAGATGTACCAGAGCGCCTTTGCGGTCTCGGTGATCCGCGGGGTGAGCTTGGCGTCCTTCATCGGGCCGGGCATCTCGGCGCGGAAGAGCTGCATGCCGCCGACGCCAAGCATGGGCAGCACGGCCACCGCAAGCACGATGATCCCCATGCCCCCCAACCATTGAAGCTGCTGGCGGTAGAAGAGGATCGCCTTGGGCAGGTCGTCGAGCCCCACGATGACGGTCGCACCGGTGGTGGTCAGGCCCGACATGGATTCGAAAATCGCGTCCGTGATCGAGAGGTTGGGTTGATCGGCCAATACAAAGGGGAGGGCGCCGGCGAGTCCGAGTGCGGTCCAGAACAACACCACGACCAAAAACCCGTCCCTGACCCGCAGCTCCTGGTGAAGTCGCATCACGGGCAGAAAGGTCAGCAGACCGACGCCGAGGATGAGCACAAAGGCCGCAAAAAAGGGCCAGACATCTCCGTCCCGGTAGAACAGTCCGACCGCGACGGGGGGAAGCATCGTGAAGCTGAAGAGCGTCAGGAGCAGCCCGAGAATCTTTTGAACCGCGAAGAATTTCATCTCTGGATCCGGCGCTCGCCCGATGTCTTGTTCAGGCGGCAGGCCGCCGGGATTGCCCGATCGATTATGGCACTAGCGGAGCGTGCAATCGCCCTGATCGCACAGGACACGTAAAGAACGTCCATCGCGACAGTCGACGCGATGTTGCTCCCAGTGTGGACCGGAGCTTTCGAGTAAGGCCCCACGATGGGTCAACTCGCAACCGCGACTTTCGGCGTAGCGTTCAGCGTAGTAGGCCCAGATGCCGATCGATGCGGCGCCGCGCGGCCCTGGCGTGATCGGCGCTGCGTCTTGTGAGCCGCTCCCGAGCGGATCGCGATGCCCATCCCATTTGCTTCGCAGCGAGCTCAGTGCATTGTCGAGGTTCTCGGCATAGCGCTCGGTCACGTCGGTCGTCCACTCACCTGTCTGCGCGGTCTCCAGCTCGTGCGCACGCAGCAGAACGCGTGTGCCGGCGGCCTCTTCCGAGAACTGCGCGACGATGCGAATGAGCCGACGCGCGGGGAGGCGATCATCTGCTTCTCCCCCGCGTCGGTCACCGCCGTGGTCGCCGACGTCGGCATCAACGTCTTCGTCGTCGTCGAGAAGCTGCTCGAATACGGCCTCGTTCAGCCCGACGCGCGCAACCGACCAGCCGCGTGCGGAGGCCGTGGCGACGGCGAAATCGCGCGCCTCGTCCAGCGTGGCGCTGAACAAGAGCACGCTCGGCTCAGCCCAACCCTGGGTGCTGCGGAGCCCCAGCAGGAGAAATGCCGTCATAAGCGGAAGGTAGCGCAGCGGAGCCAATCGCGCTGAGTTGTTCACGGATGGCGTCCAATCGACGCTTGGCCGGCGTTAGAGTAGCCCGCGACATTCGCCGTTCTGGCACTGCACGAGGAGGCTATCGGCACCCTCGCACGGCACCTTATGAATCTCCCCGTCGCTGCGTGTATCGATTAAAATGGCGCCCTGAGGGGTCACCTGACAGCCACGCAGTCGCGCATACTGCTCGGCGTAATAGGACCAGCTCACCGTCGCGGCGGACGGGGAGAGCGCCGTCACCGTGTTGCGGGCCGGTAACGGGGCGATGACCGGCGAGAGCTCCGAAACGGGTTCCGGTAGCGTCATCGGCTGGCTGATGGCGCCGGACGACGGTACCGACGCCCGTCCGGGGCTCGCGTCGACGACAGGTGCAGGTCCGCCAGCGCTGCGCCGAGGCTCCGGCGTCCGTGTGACAGGATAGGCGGAAACGCCCGTCGGACTCGCTCTCTGTGGGTATTGCGTGGCCAGGACGATTGGCTCCGGAGCGCTCGGATCCTGTCCGAGCGACCCCTGCACGATCGGCCTCTGCACGATCGGAGTAGACGCGGTCGGTTGCGGTGTGCTCGACGCCGGACTGGTCGGAGCCCAGTCATCGGTCGTTTCGGTCTGTGTGGGCGAGGGCTCAGTGACGCTTGCGACGGTCTCGTCGGACCAGGCCGTGGGCTGGCTTGGCGCGGGATCGGTTGACGCGCCAGCACCGCTGTCGATACCGGTACCGCCGTCAAAGTCGGCGGCGACGTCCGTACGAGCGCTCCCGGTCGGCGGCGCTGCGCCCGCGACGCGAGCGCGATTCTTCGTCCAGGACGCATGAAGCGACTCCAAGGATTCGGTCAACGACGGTCTGAAGATCTCGGTTGCGTCGGTACGGGAGGCCGTGACTGAGCCCGGCGCCCGAGAGACGACCGCGGCGTCCAGGGCAACCTTAACCCCGCCGCGCTGCTCGACGAAATGAGAGGTCACTTCGACCAGGCCGCCGGGCGCAATCCCGGATGCAGCAAGCCGTTGCGCGGCCTGAGAGCTCGCATCCAGAGGACGTTGCACGACGATCCGATCATCCTTCGATTCGACGATATTCCAGGCCCGGCTTTTCGCCGCACCCATCGCCAGTGCCTTGACCTCCGGGCGCGTGGCGCCGGGGAAAACCATCTGCGGCATGTTCGCGAGTCCACTCACGGCGGGACGCATGTCGGTGTCGGTGGTTGTCGGAGTCGAGGCGCAACCGGCTTGAAACAGGCCGAGCGCTGCGACGTAGCAAGTCGGGATGACGAGACGCAGGTTCAAACCAAACCCTCGCAAAAAGTATGGGTGTCCGGAAGCCGAAACCGACATCGCGAGCGACTCTGCAGTCGCCGCGCGCGATTTGTTGATTAGGGAAGAGCGTGTCATACACCGACACGGTATCATAGTCTTCAGGAAGCCCGGCGCTCGGTGCGTACGGACCTGGAAGCGAGGCCAAGCGGGTGAGGGTTGCCCTGATCCGACTAACATGACTTCGACAGCTGGGGCGGGCATCAGGGCGGCGGTAGGCGGGGATCCGGCCTGCTCATGGGAAGCCTGGAGCCGATGCGCGGATTCGAACCGCGGACCTACGCATTACGAATGCGTTGCTCTACCAACTGAGCTACATCGGCAAATCAGCGCGCAAGTATAAGCCGCAGGAGCCTGCGTCACAATATTTTGATTGCGGCTCGATCGGGGCTCGATGAAAAGGGGGCGAGGCCAGCCGTGCCCCTTGGCGTACCGCGACCGGCATGCCGGCGGGCGGTGTTTAGGTGTTTGATCCGAAACGATTGATCTCGACCTGGAGCAGGCTATGCAAGCAACTGAAAGTCAGTCGACATCTGGTCCCGCGGTCTCGCGCAGGTCTTCCGGACACCCGGTCGGCGAGCGGCCTGAAACCGTGAGCCCGGTCTACAGCGCGACGAAACAGATTGACCTTGATCCGGAGTGGCTGCGCGCGCATCGCGTCATCACGTCGGCGACGAAGGATACCGTCGCCGAGGCCTACAAGATTCTGCGGACACAGGTTCTGCAGCGCCTGCGCACAAACGGCTGGAAGACGCTGGGTGTGACGGCAACCCGTCCCGGTAACGGCAAGACCCTAACCGCGCTGAACCTGGCATTGAGCCTGGCCCTGGACTCCAACCAGACGGTGTTGCTTGCCGATTTGGATCTCAGGCGCCCCTCTCTTGCCGGGTACCTGACGCAAGAGCCCTTGCTCGGTATCAGCGACTACCTGACCGGCGAGCATGAGCTGTCCGAGCTGTTGGTCAATCCGGGAATCGAACGGCTGGTGATCTTACCCGGCCATGACGCGCTGGCGAACTCGTCGGAGCACCTGTCAAGTCCACGGATGGTTCAATTGGTAGAGGAGTTGAAGACGCGCTACCCGGATCGGATCGTCTTATTCGACTTACCCCCCTTGTTCGTCGGCGACGATTTGATGGCCTTTGCGCCCCACCTGGATGCGTTAATGCTGGTTGTGGAGGAAGCGAGCACGACCAAGGACGAGCTGCGGATGGCCTATGAGCTGCTCGAAGGCCGCAACATCCTCGGGACTGTCTTAAACAAATCCATCTACAACGTCGGGCCTCCTGGCTATGGCGGGTATGGCGGGTATGGCGGTTACCGCTACTGATCGCCTCTGAGCCCGGACGATCGGTCGGTCTTTGGCGCTCATCGGCCTGCAGCCAGCTCCGGCGATGAACTGATCGATCCGCCCGCGGGTCGCTCCGGTCCGTTGTGGCGAGCGGTGCGGTCTGGTCTGCCACAGGGGGCTCGCCGATTGAACCTGCTGCGTCCGCGTCGCCAGCCCCTGGTTCGGTGTTCTCGGCATAATCCTGGTTTTAAGGGAGTGCACCCTTCGCCGCTGTGCGCCAAGGGGAGCGAAGCGAGGGCGCATAGTCCCAGGTAAGCGAGTGCGCGAGCATGTTGCCGCAGTGGCGAATGGGCCGAAGTCCCAAAGTCGCGGAGGCAAACTGCAGAGCGCATCCCGCAGGCCGTTAAGCCAGTTCAGGTCGAGCCCTGGTCCGACAGGCGGTCGCCAAGGACCGAATCCTCGCGCCAGCAGGACGCCCCCGCAGCGGATCACCAGAGATACGCCACGGACTTGGTCGTTATCCCCGCCGACAGCGCGCTCGCCATGCGTAGTCAGGGCGTTCAGCCCTGATCGTATCAGGCCAAGATGACCTGACTACTCATGTCGCCCGCCGAAGTGGGCGGAGTTATGAACAAGGCGATACGCGACTCTTTGCATAAGCCGCTGGCACCTGGTGCTGTCTGCCGGATTCTAAGGATGTTGCTGCCCACCCCCCAGTTGCCGACCGTCAACAGACATTTGATACGCCGGTGCGGTCTTGTGCGTCCATAAGGAGAGCTTTGTGTTCGACATGCCGATCAAAGCCAACCTCAGGACGCATCCGTATTAATACTGATTTCTGTTGCTTTGTTGCTCTTCATTCGCCGCTCCGCCTGACTATCCCCGGCAGCCGCTAAAAAAGCAAAACGCTTTTCCGTTCAACTGCATTTTCCTATCCCCCTTACGAAAAAGGCGCGCCACTCAGCGAGCTGTCGCGTGTCGCAAGGCATAGCCTATCGAAACGATCGCCGTTCGCTGAGTAGAATCACTGATACCGAATCCAGCGAATGCCCGTTAGAATTTTGCCAAGGTTAACGATCCGTCTATTCCGAAGCGTGATCGTGGACAAGGACAGGGTACTCAAGTGACCGACCACACCATTCTCAACAACATGATGCGGTAGCGGGGTGCGTCGCTACGTTGCGCCGCTTCGGCAGGAGTGTTGCGCTAAGGGAAGTCTGCTGATAGTTCGCATTATCAGACGGGCATTTCAGGTATCTGGGCAATAGTTGGACTGCGGGCTCACAAAACAATCATGGCATCCAAACAGAGTCCAGCGATCACCTTGCCCGGTGATCGCTCCGAGGGTCGGGTGGTTTGGCTATCGGCCGCGACGCATGCTACTCACAACGAGCGAGAGCAGCTTCGGCCGCAGGCGCCGACGCGCGCCCCGGCCTTATTGTCCATGCCCGACTTTATGGCCCATCTGCGTTGGGAAATGCAACGCACGAATCGCTCCGCATCACCGTTTTCGATTGCAATATTCCAGACCGAAAAGCGTGTTGAGGAGAATCGTTCTGTCTTGTGCGACTTGTCGCGTCTGCTGCAACGAAGCTTACGCAGCACTGACATTCTGGGCTGGTACGGCACCAACGCGATCGCCGCCCTGCTATTGCATACTGATCAAAGCGGAACCGAGACGTTCGCCGGTAAAGTCGTTGCGGAAAGCGGACTGACTGGGCTGCAGATCACGACCAGGACCTATCCGGATCAGTCGATGGATTTAATTTCGACCGGGAGCGAGATCCCCCCATCCGTGGAATCGCTGTCGGAAGGCGCCCTGCGCTTTTCGACCGCTCCGGTGATCAGCCGATTCAAGCGAACGCTGGACATCGTCGGTTCCATCGTAGCGTTAGTCCTGCTCTCTCCGGTCATGTTCGTCACGGCTGCAGCGATAAAGATGACGTCCCCTGGTCCGATCATTTTCAGTCAAACGCGATTGGGTTTCGGCGGCACGCCATTCGTCATGTTGAAATTCCGATCCATGTCTGTCGATTCAGATGAGCAAACCCACAAAGAGTTTGTCGAGCGATTCATCTCAAACGACCTGCCAAGCGCCGAGCAACTGGAACGCGATTCCGGCGTGTTTAAGATGGTGTCGGACCCACGCGTCACACCGATTGGGGCGTTCATTCGCAAAACCAGCATCGATGAGCTTCCTCAGTTGTTTAACGTGCTGAAAGGTGAAATGAGTCTGGTCGGCCCACGTCCACCGCTGTCGTATGAGGTCGCCCGGTATAAGCCCTGGCATCTGCGTCGTCTACTTGATGTCAGGCCGGGTATGACCGGGCTTTGGCAAGTGGAAGGTCGCAGTATCACGTCATTTGATGACATGGTGAGACTTGACCTGAATTACATCGATCACTGGTCCCTGTGGCTTGATCTGAAGATCCTCCTGAAGACGGTGAAGGTCGTTTTAAGCTGTAAAGGTGCACTCTAACAGGCTAGAACTCTGCGGCGTCGCGCGGAGGCTGCCGACCCAGGAGCTTGATAAGCCGTTTGGCGGGAACGCCAGAGTTGTCAGAACTACGAGGCCAACGATGATCTGCGATGATGTCGAGCTTGGTGAAGATGTCGTGATCCATCACCCCGACCTGGTCAACCTCTACGGGTGCAAAGTCGGTAGTGCGACGCGCATCGGCGCTATGGTGGAGATCCAAAAGGGAGCGTCGATCGGTGAGCGCTGCAAGATCTCAAGTCATACCTTCGTTTGCGAGGGCGTGACCATTGAAGATGAAGTCTTTATTGGCCACGGCGTCATGTTTACCAACGACGTCTACCCGCGCGCGGTGAACAGCAACGGGACACCACAGTCCGAATCGGATTGGACTCTCTCAACAACCCGCGTGGGAACCGGCGCATCGGTCGGCAGCAATGCCACGATTCTCTGCGGGATCACGATCGGTCGGCATGCACTGGTGGGCGCAGGCGCCGTGGTAACGCGAGACGTACCCGATCATGCCATTGTCGCTGGTGTGCCGGCGAGAGTGATTGGCGATTGTCGCTATCAACGCGGTACTGAGCTGCCCTAGCTCATGTCGCTCGCGGACCAGGGTCGCGTTCGGGTTGTGGGCTGGGTATTGTTTTGAATTCATTTGAGGAAGACTGTGATGGTCAACATCGGCGTTGTCGGCTATGGATATTGGGGACCTAACCTTGTGCGGAATTTCTCCGACGCCGAGGAAACGCGAGTCGTCGCTGTGGCCGATCAAAGCGAAAGCCGCTTGGGCGTCATCAAGCGGCGCCATCCGGAGATCACCGCGACAACGGATTGGCGGGACTTGCTTTCTAATTCCAATGTCGATGCAGTCGCGATTGCGACGCCGGTTCGTTCGCACTACGAGCTCGCGCTTCAGGCGCTTGAATCCGGCAAACATGTCTTTGTTGAAAAGCCGTTCACCGAAACGTCGGAACAGGCGGAGCGTCTGATGGAGGAGGCCGAGAAGCGTAATCTCGTAGTGCACGTCGATCATACCTTCATCTATACCGGTGCCGTGCGAAAGATGCGCGAGCTGGTTCAGGCGGGGGAGTTGGGTGATCTTTACTATTATGATTCCGTACGGGTCAATCTCGGGCTTTTTCAACGGGACGTCGATGTTCTATGGGACCTAGCCGTTCACGATCTATCCATTATGGATTTTGTGTTCCCCGGGGAGCCCGTTGAAATCTCTGCCGTCGGTGTCAACCACGTTGTATCGAAGCCAGCCGATATTGCCTATCTCACCCTACTATTCGACAACAGTGCCATTGCTCACTTACATGTGAACTGGCTCGCGCCGGTGAAGGTCAGGCGAACATTGATCGGCGGCAGTCGTAAAATGATCGTTTACGACGACCTCGAACCCAGCGAAAAAGTCAAGGTTTACGATAAGGGCATCACAACCGATGGTGGTGCTGAAGCGGACTATCAACGACACATCGGCTATCGCACCGGGGATATGTTTGCACCGCAGCTTGATGGCGCGGAGGCACTGCATCGTGAGGCACGACATTTCGCAAACTGTATCGTAAATGGAGAACAGTCGCAGAGCGATGGCTATGCAGGCTTGCGTATCGTGCGCATTCTGGAGGCGGCCTCGCGCTCGATGATGGAGCGTGGTCGACCGGTGAGACTGGGCTGGAAGGGCAGGGAGTATTAAAGAGATGGTACCGTTTCTCGATCTGAAGGCACAGTACAGCACGATTCGCGATGACGTGTCGACTGCGATCCAGGGTGTTCTGGATAGCACGCAGTATACCCTCGGAAAGGAGGTGCAGGCATTCGAGGACGAGTTTGCGGGCTATAGCGGCGCCGAATACGGCGTCGGCGTGAACTCGGGAACGAGCGCCCTGCACCTGGCACTCCTCGCTGCGGGGGTAGGCCCGGGAGATGAGGTGATCACCGTGTCATCGACTTTCGTGGCGACGGTCGCCGCGATCGATTACACGGGCGCTCGCGCTGTCTTTGTCGACGTCGACCCTCGGACTCTGACGATGGATCCGCTGAAGGTCGAGGCCGCGATTACAGCTCGGACTAAGGTCGTGCTGCCGGTCCATCTGCATGGTCAGCCGGCGGATATGGATCCGCTGCTCGATATCGCCAGACGCTACGACCTCATTGTGGTGGAAGACGCGGCCCAGGCCCATGGTGCCGAGTATAAGGGCAAGCGGGTCGGCTCACTCGGCCATATCGGGTGCTTCAGCTTCTATCCCGGAAAGAATCTTGGCGCCTATGGCGAGGCCGGTATGGCGGTTACGAACAATCACCATTATGCAGACCGCATGCGCATGCTGCGCGACTGGGGTCAGGAGCGTAAGTATCACCATGTCATCAAGGGATACAACTACCGAATGGAAGGGTTACAAGGCGCCATTCTGAGGGTCAAGCTGCGGCATTTAGATGCCTGGACCGAAGCGCGCCGGCAGCATGCCAGTGTCTATAACGAATGGCTTGGCGACTCAATTGTCGGGCGGCCGATCGAGGCGCCCTACGCGCGTCATGTCTATCACGTTTATGCCATTCGCGTTCCGTCCCGAGACGCTGTTCAGGAGGGGCTCCAGGCTAGAGGGATCCAAACGGGGATTCACTATCCCATTCCCGTCCATCTCCAAAAAGCGTATCAGGACCTCGGATTGACGCATGGTGATTTGCCGGTGACCGAGCTGGCGGCGTCGCAGTTGCTATCTCTGCCGATGTTCCCGGAGCTTGAGCACAGCCAGGTCGTGGAGGTTTGCGACGCCATTCGGCAGGAGCTCGATTGTGGCGACTGAAAGCGGTGCTCAGCGCTTTCCCGGGCGTGCGGATCGGGTGGTTTTGGCTGTGCATGGGCGGCAAAAGACTGCCCGCGATCGCGGTTATGAACGCGGGTTCGCCCAGGATCTGAGCGCACGCTACACGCACGACGGGCTGATCGAGCTGTATGGCCGTTTCATGGCTGGTGAAGGGGTTTTTGATCGGGCGATGCGGCGCATCCTATGGCTTGCCCTGACACGATCCTGTGGGTCCGGACTTCGCGTCGAGACGGGCGTGGGATTCAAACATCCCGAGACGTTCGAGATCGGGCACGGGGTGTTCATCGGCAGCCAGGCGTTTATTCAGGGACGCTTCGACGGCTGTTGCAGGATCGGCGATGGCGTTTGGATCGGTCCACAGAGTTATTTCGATGCGCGGGATCTTGTGTTGGGCAATCACGTTGGTTGGGGACCGGGCGCGAAGGTGTTGGGGTCGACCCACACCGGCTTACCGGTGGACGTCCCGGTGATCGAGACCGACCTGGTGATCAAGCCCGTACGGGTCGATGACTGGGCGGACATCGGCACCGGTGCCGTTCTGCTGCCCGGCGTCAGCGTCGGGAAAGGTGCAATCGTGGGGGCTGGGGCAGTGGTTACGCATGACGTGCCCGCCTTCGCGAAAGTCGCCGGCATCCCCGCGAAGATCATCGGTTGGCGTGATGACCGCCAGACGCGAACCTGAGTCAGGCAGCAAGTAAAAGGCGTGAATTATATGACTTTGCAGGGAAAACGAGTGCTCGTGACGGGTGGGGCGGGATTCATTGGCTCGCACATCATCGACCTCCTGGTGCAGGAGGGGTGCTCCGAGATCGTCGCCATCGACAACATGGAACGCGGTCGGCCGGAGAACCTCGCGCTGGCCATGCCATCCGGTCGGGTTCAACTGATTGAAGCCGACATTCGCGATCGTAGCCTTATGGCCGAGCTCGTCAGTCGCTCTGACCTGGTGTTTCATCACGCGGCCCTGCGCATCACGCAATGCGCGGAAGATCCCCGTCTTGCGATCGAGGTGATGATCGACGCGACCTTCGACCTGCTCGAGCTGTGCGTGACGCATAAGGTGGAGAAGGTCATCGCCGCCTCCTCCGCCTCAGTTTACGGAATGGCCGAGGCGTTCCCCACTACGGAGTCTCACCACCCCAGCAATAACCGCACCCTTTACGGAGCCGCCAAGGTCTTCAACGAGGGCCTGTTGCGCAGCTTTCATGAGATGTACGGACTGGACTATGTGGCGTTGCGCTTCTTTAACGTCTACGGACCGCGCATGGACATCCATGGCGTCTACACCGAGGTGCTGATCCGCTGGATGGAGCGGCTCGCCGCTGGACAGCCGCCGGTCATCTTCGGCGACGGCAGCCAAACCATGGACTTTGTGTACATCGAGGATGTCGCGCGGTCCAACATCCTGGCAGCGAAGTCCGATGTCACGGATCAGGTCTTCAATGTTGCGAGCGGGATCGAGACCAGCCTCAGGCAGCTCGCCGAGATGCTGGCGAGCGTCATGGGATCGAACGTCATCCCGGAGTTCCAGGCGGCGCGCAAGGTCAATCCGGTCCAGCGGCGACTGGCCGACGTCGAGAAGGCCCGCCGACTGCTCGGTTTTGATGCGACCGTGTCTCTGGAAGAGGGCCTGCGGCGCCTCGTGGACTGGTGGCAAGCACAATGATCCCCATCACCAAACCACTGATTGGAGAGGAAGAGGTCCAGGCCGCTGCGCAGGCGTTGCGCTCGGGTTGGGTGAGCCAGGGCCCCCGCGTCGCGGAGTTCGAAGCCTCTTTCGCGGCCTATGTCGATGCCCCGCACGCCTGTGCGGTTTCAAGCTGCACCACGGCGCTGCATCTCGCGCTCCTGGCCGTAGGCGTTCGAGCCGGCGATCAGGTCATTACCGTCAGCCACTCCTTCATCGCGACCGCCAACAGCATCCGTTATTGCGGCGCGACACCGGTGTTCGTCGATATCGACCCGGAGACCTTCAACCTGGATCCCTCCCGGATCGAGCCTGCGATCACCGACCGCACCAAGGCCATCCTCTGCGTTCATCAGATGGGTATGCCCTGCGACATGGCGCGGATCATGGAGATCGCCGCCCGCCGCAGGCTGCCGGTCATCGAGGACGCGGCCTGCGCGATCGGCAGCGAGATCCGGGTGGGTGATCGGTGGGAGCGCATCGGCAAGCCCCACGGCGACATCGCCGTCTTCTCCTTCCATCCGCGCAAGGTCATCACAACAGGCGAGGGCGGTATGTTGACCACCCGAAGCGCCGCTTGGGATGCGCGGTTTCGGCTGCTGCGCCAGCATTGCATGAGCGTCCCCGATACCAAGCGCCACGCATCGTCCGAGGTGATCTTCGAGGGTTATCCCGAGGTCGGCTTCAACTACCGCATGACCGATCTGCAGGGCGCCGTCGGCTGCGAGCAGCTCAAGCGCCTGCCGGAGATCGTCGACAAGCGCCGCGCGTTGGCCGCCCGTTACCGGTCGCTCCTTGCGCCCATCACTGGCCTCGGTCTGCCCCGCGAGCCCGAGTGGGCACGCAGCAACTGGCAGAGCTACTGTGTCCGGCTCCCCGAAGCGGTCGATCAGAAGGGCGTGATGCAGACGATGCTCGACGCCGGCGTGGCCACCCGCAGGGGAATCATGTGCTCCCACCGGGAGGGCGCCTACCCAGCTGATAGCTGGACCTGTGTGACCCGTTTGAACGGTCTCTGCGATTGCTCGCGCGGTGCTTGTGCTGAGCTGCAACACAGCGAGCAGGCACAGGACCACTGCATCGTGCTGCCGCTGTTTCCGCAATTGACCGCAGACGATCAGCGGCAGGTCGGCGATGCGCTAAAACGGTCGATCGATAGTTAAGTGACTTACGAAAGAAACCGTGCCCGGACGTTATCATCGTAGAGGGTCGACAATGCTTCAACTTCTTGCCCGCCTGGAATCTAGAGAAGCGCTCATCGGTATCTTCGGCCTAGGTTACGTAGGACTACCCTTGGTGCTGCGCTTCGCCCAAGTCGGCTATCGCGTGATTGGTTTCGACATCGACTCCACGAAGGTCGACAAGCTCAATAGCGGTGAGACCTACATCGAGCACATCACCGCCGATGCCATCTGCACCGCGCTTGATAAGGGCTTCACTCCGACCACCGACTTTAGTCGAGCGCACGAATGCGATGCGCTTATCCTTTGCGTGCCGACACCGCTCGACAAGCATCGCGAGCCCGATCTCAGCTTCGTCTTGAACACGACCGAGTCCATCGTCCCTCACCTGCGCCCTGAACAGATCATCGCACTCGAGAGCACCACATGGCCTGGCACCACGGACGAAGAGCTGCGCCCGCGCGTCGAACGCAATGGACTGCGGGTTGGGCAAGATATCTTCCTCGTGTTTTCGCCTGAGCGTGAAGACCCTGGCAACGCCAACTACGGAACCCAGAATATCCCTAAGATCCTCGGTGGGGTGACCGCCTCCTGCACGCAGGTCGGCCGAGTCCTCTACAGCCAGGTCATCGACCAAGTGGTGCCCGTGCGCTCGGCACGCGCCGCTGAGATGACCAAATTGTTGGAAAACATCCACCGTGCAGTCAACATCGGGCTGGTCAACGAGCTCAAGATCGTCTGCGATCGCATGGACATCGACATCCATGAGGTAATCGACGCTGCTTCGACCAAGCCCTTCGGCTTCACGCCCTATTATCCAGGACCTGGCCTTGGTGGCCACTGTATCCCCATTGATCCATTCTACCTGACGTGGAAGGCCCGTGAGTACGGCCTCAGTACGCGCTTCATCGAGTTGGCCGGTGAGGTCAATGCCAATATGCCTCAGTGGGTCGTCGGTAAGATTTCGGACGCACTCAACGAGCGTGGCCAGGCGGTCAAGGGTGCCAACATCCTTGTTCTCGGTATTGCCTACAAGAAGAATGTGGACGACGTGCGTGAGTCGCCGGCCGTCGAGATGATGGAACTCCTGCGACACAGAGGAGCGTTGGTCAGCTACTCGGACCCACACGTTCCGCGGTTCCCCGAGATGCGCGACTATCGATTCGACCTCAACAGCATTCCACTGAACGCCAATACGCTCGCGGTGGCAGACTGCGTCCTGCTCGCGACCGATCACGCCCGGTTCGATTACGATCTCATCAAGGCCCACGCCCGGCTTATTGTGGACAGTCGCGGTGTATACCGGGAACCAGCCTCCCACATCGTGAAAGCGTAGCATGAGAAACGGCGTTTTCGGCTGCTACCCATGTCATCCAAACAACCTCTAGCCACGCCGATAAACGTCCCGATTGAGCCCGAAGCTCAACCGGGGGCCAGCGGCACGCACCAAAAGGCGACCTACGGTCAGATCCTGAAATCTACGGGCTTGATCGGTGGTGCGTCCGTGCTGAGCATCGGCATTCGAATCGTTCAGACCAAGGCGATGGCGGTGATGCTGGGCCCAGCCGGGTTCGGCTTGATGGGTTTGTTTAGCGCGATTGTCGATCTCGTCCTCGCCGTTGCCAGTCTCGGGATCGGCAGCAGTGGTGTGCGCCAGATAGCCGAATCGGTCGCCTCGGAGAATCATGTCCGTATCGCGCGCACCGTGATCACATTGCGCAGAACGGCGGTCGTTCTTGGCATCTTGGGTGCCGTGATCACTGTAGCTTGTTCAGGCCCGCTTGCCACCATGACCTTTGGCAGCAATGAGCACGCTGGCGCGGTCGCACTGCTGGGGCTCGCCGTGTTCTTTCGGTCGGTTGCTGCGGGTCAGGGCGCGCTAATCCAGGGGATGCGGCGCATCAGGGACATGGCGATGATGGGCGTCATCGGGTCACTCTTGGGTGCGGTCGTTAGCATTATTTGCGTGTACTTCATGGGGGAGCGGGGGGTGGCCCCGGCCATCGTCGGCGCCGCCGCGATGGGCCTTGTCATCTCTTGGTGGTACAGCCGCAGGGTCAAGGTCCAGGACCCGACGATGACGTTCACGGAAGTCAAGAAGGAGGCGGCTGCGCTCTTGAACCTCGGTTTCGCCTTCATGGTCAGTGGCGTTTTGATGATGGGGGCGGCCTACGCGGTCCGGGCCATCGTGTTGCACCTGGATGGTTTCGACGCAGCCGGTTTCTACTCGGCTGCCTGGGCTCTGGGTGGCCTTTATGTCGGAATAATCCTGCAAGCGATGGGGGCAGATTTCTATCCGCGATTGGTCGGGGTCGCTGAGGACAATCCCGAGTGCAATCGTCTGGTCAACGAACAAACGCACGTGAGTCTGTTGCTTGCCGCTCCGGGTGTCATTGCCACCATCACCTTCGCTCCCGTGGTTATCGGGCTGTTTTACACCGCGGAGTTTGCCGATGCCGTGGACGTCCTCCGTTGGATCTGTCTGGGGATCGCGCTGCGCGTGATCACCTGGCCGATCGGTTTCATCATCGTGGCGAAGAATCGGCAGGCTGTCTTCATCGGCGCCGAGGTGGCCTGGACTGTCGTCAACATCGGTTTGACATGGTTATTTGTGAAGGCATTCGGTGTAAACGGCGCTGGCATGGCGTTCTTCGGATCATATGTGTTTCATTTAATGATGATCTACCTGATAGTAAGAAATCTCAGCGGGTTCCGTTGGTCACCCGTGAATTGGAAAACTGGCCTACTCTTCCTTTCATCGATTGCTACAGTGTTCTTTGGGTTTAATGGACTACCACTCCTCTTTGCTTATGGGATCGGAACGTTGTTGATAATTTTGAGTGGCGTTTATTCGTTTCGAACTCTTCTCACTCTCGTTTCCATGGACCGATTTCCAAGACCCATACAGCGGCTATTGTTAAAATTTCATCTAACAAGCTGAAGCGCTAATGATACCGAGATAAGATGCCGCGAATGTTTTTTAAGAACCCATTCAGATCGTAGCTTTCTAAAGTAGAAATACGAAGCATGTCGTGTCGAACATTCATCGTGAAAGGGTAAAGTAGACGAGCATCGCTTTAGTTCAGGCTTTCACTCGAGGTAACACTTTGAAGGTTCTCGTGTTTAGCGATCAACTGGTAATAGGCGGGTGCCAGGTGAACGCCATTGAACTCGCTGCGGCGCTTCGCGACCGCCACGGCTACGATATCGTGTATTTTGCTACCCCTGGGCCAATGGTCAAACTGGTCGAGGCGAAAGGGCTGCGCTTCCTGCCTGCCCCCGAAGCACATTCTTATCCGACGCCAGCAAGAATGAGTGCGCTGCGTGATGTCGTGCGACATGAACGTCCCGACCTCATTCATGTCTGGGAGTGGGGTCAGTGCGTTGACGCCCTCTACTCGGTGTACCTCCCAATGCGAGTTCCGATCCTCGTGTCGCACATGATGATGGACCTAACTCGTGTTCTGCCAAAGTTACTACCGACGACCTATGGCACGCCGGATCTCCGGGACCAAGCAATCGCGATGGGCCGCCACGCGGCAGCGCTTCTACTGCCGCCGGTCGATGTTCATTATAACGCACCTGGTGTTGTCCATTCACAGTCGTTCCAGGATAAGCACGATATAAGAAAAGGTGACATTACATTAGTGACTGTGAGTCGGCTCCATGCAGACCTGAAGTCTGAAAGCTTGATTCGGACCATCGATGCTGTTCGTCATCTCGGACGCGATCTGCCACTGCGCTTCATAATCGTTGGAGACGGAGACATTCGTGAGAAGCTCCAACGGCTAGCATCTGAAACGAACGCGGCATTAGGACGCCCCGCTGTTGTGTTGACTGGCGAGTTACTCGACCCTCGGCCAGCTTATGCCGCAGCCGATATCGTCGTCGGTATGGGTGGATCGGCCCTGCGTGGAATGGCATTTGGTAAGCCGGTAGTCGTTGTGGGGGAGCAGGGTTTCTCTGCGCCGTTTAGCCCGGAAACTGCAGAACAATTCTATTACAAAGGCATCTATGGACGGGGAGACGGAGATCCCGACAATGAGAGGCTCATCGGAGACATTCGTGCGCTCATCGAGACTTCGGACAAGCTCCAGGTACTAGGGAAGTTCTCGCGAGAGTTCGTGGTGGAACATTATTCTCTGGAGACTGTTAGCGCCCAGCTTGATGGATTTTATCGCGGTGCGGTGGCAGAGCTACTACCCGTTCACATCGCTTTCGGCGAAGGCCTTAGAACGGGTATTATTAGCATTTTGGAGGGGAAGGTCGTACCTTATTGGACGCTGAGAAGGGCATACCATAGGCTCGGCGGACCTCCTGTTTTTCCTGCATTGAGAAAATCGACTAATAAGCTTAAAGTTTGGGTAAGTGAAGTATTACGGACCGACAATACTATATGAGGAAGTTTTAGTAAAAGCTCCTTAGTGAAATCTTCTATAGATGCGATCCTACGTAATGATAACACAAAGCTTTTCCTCAGGTTCCGCGAAATTAAGAGTGCATTCAAAAAAATATGAGCGTCCCTTTCGTATCAGTTGTCATGAGCGTATATAACGGAGAGCGCTTCTTACGCCAAGCTGTTGAAAGTATTCTTGAGCAAAGTTTTACCGATTTCGAGTTCGTTATCATTAATGATGGTTCGACAGACGGCACCACAGCCCTGCTCGACCATTATCAGCGGGGCGATTCGCGCGTTCGAGTCTATCACCAGACCAACAATGGGTTGGTGGAGTCTCTGAACCGCGGCTGCGGGATAGCGGCAGGCACATATATCGCAAGGATGGATGCCGATGACGTGGCAATGCCGGACCGTCTGAAATGGCAATTGGAGTTTATGGAAACACACCAAGACGTCGGCGTAGTTGGTGGGGCTATCGATGTCATCAACAGCTCAGGCGGATCGCTACTGATACATCGATATCCCACGAACAACTCGGAGATTAATCAGGCCCTAAATCAAGGGGGCTGTCCGTTGGTTCACCCCGCCACACTCTTTCGGAAAGACATCTTCGTGTCAGCGGGGGGGTATCGGAAAGTTCTGGTTGACGCTGAAGACTACGACTTATGGTTGAGAATGGCGGAGCGCTCCCAGTTAGCAAACCTTGAGGCTGTGGTGCTCAAATATAGACGCCACCCCGCACAGGTATCGATTCAAAGCTTTCGGCAACAATCTCTAAGCAATCTCGCGGCGCGACTTTCGGCAGCGCTACGGAGAAGTGGAAAGCCGGATGAGTTGGGGACGGTCCGAGAGGTGACTCCGGCGGTTCTAGGGCGGCTTGGTGTGGGAGAAGCCGCATTGCAGGCTGCCGTGGCGAGGGCACACCTTACGGCTGCTCAAAGTATGTACGAGGCCCAAGCATACTCGTTGGCGTCCACGCTATTAGATCAATTGCGAAGGTCGTCGGAATGGCAAAGGGCTGGAAACTCGTGCGCCGCTGATGTCCGGCTCTTGGCGGGACGGCTGTATTGGCGCCAGAGGAGGCCCGTAAAGAGCATGATCTGCCTTGGCCACGCGGCGATGACTCGGCCGATCATGTTGCTTAGGCCGCTCAAGCCCTGGCTCACCAGGCTTCGAAAGTCACATCGGCGGGAGGTTTTGGTTCCGCCATTGCCCGAGCTCAGATGATGACATCTGGCTCAGCTCAGTCTATCGCCTTGTTGGTGGTTTGACCCTTGAGAGGCCGGACGCATGGCTGTAATTCTGCGCATTGATGTCGATAGGCCCTACGGAAGGCAGCCATTTCTTCGGCACGTGCTTAGTCGGCTGAGCTCGGATTTCTATTGTCCCCGAATTGAGGAATTTGGGTACTTGAGAGAACTCAAGGAAATTCTGGAGATGCTGAAGGCACGTGATTCAAGAGCTTATATCTTCATGCGCAGGTGCACATCTCCTTCGGAACCGGTGCGTCGCTTGATTACGGAAGGGCGCCATGCTGTGGGACTTCATCTGGAGAACTCGCGTTCTTTCGAAACTTTTGTCGCGGAGAAGAGCTCCTTGGAGCGCACTATCGGGCGACCCGTACTGGCATTGTCGAAGCATGGATCTGGTAAGGGAAAGTATGGTTTTCATCACTATGCACCATACGAGCCGGACAAGTATGTTTCCTGGGCGCACCGAACCGGCATGAAGCTTTTCTTTGGTAATGCTGAGGACCCATCTATAACCGGCTCTCGCGATAATGGTGGGTTCCAGGTTTTCCCCTCGGCATTTTGGCTGGAACCGCCATGGAGAGATACCAATAGGTTCAGTGTAGACTGGCTCATTGAGAAGGGGCGCTCATCGGATATCGTACTTCTTATCCACCCTGAGAATGTCCTCGCGGACGCGACACTCATGAAGGATTTTCAACGTATTCTTCGATCGACCGAGACGCGACTAATTCAATGACGCGACAGCAACCATCTCGCCCATCTGTCCTCATGATTGCCTATACCAATTATCGGACGGACCCGCGCGTCATCCGCGAGGCCGAAGCTGCTGTAAGTGGTGGCTTCG
This sequence comes from Thiocapsa sp., assembly GCA_041741175.1. Lineage (GTDB taxonomy): Bacteria > Pseudomonadota > Gammaproteobacteria > Chromatiales > Chromatiaceae > Thiocapsa. Next base: position 20,303 of record JBGSKP010000617.1, read on the forward strand.
ACGTCGACTTCATCGCTTTGCGTCGGCATGACGACCCATTGCAAGAAGAGATCAACGGTGTGCAAGTGTATCATTTGAACCAAATGCGATATCGGGGGGGAGGAATGCTTTGGTATATGGCATCGTATGCGCAATTTTTCTTGCGGTGCTTCTTCAAGGCGTCGTGGCTCCACCTCAACAAGCGATACCGGGCGGTGCACGTCAACAACATGCCGGATTTCTTTGTTTTCTGTGCGCTTGTCCCGAAGCTCGGGGGCGCGAAAATCCTGCTTGATATCCACGATCCGATGCCTAATACGTTTGCGTCCAAGTTTAAGAGCGGGGAGCAAAATGTTTTCTTCAGGTTACTCCTCATGCAGGAGCGTCTGAGCGCAGGGTTTGCGGAATGCGTCCTAACCGTACACGAGCCGGTCAAGGAGCACATTCTGGTGAAGCAGCACGGTATGAGCTCAGATGACATACACGTGATCGCAAATTTTGCGGACGACGAGCTCTTTCGGCTGCGTGCGCCGATGCCCGTGGAAGGTCCGCTCCGACTGGTGTTCCATGGAAGTATTTTGGAGCGATACGGGCTTCGCGATGCCATGAACGCCATCGCGATGATGCGGTTTCGTGATCGCATTAGGGTGAGGATCATCGGAGAAGGGGATTTCAGTCACGATCTCAAAGCCGTAATAGCGGACCGCGACTTGACGAGTGTCGTTGAGTTTGATAATCGAATGTATCCATTGCACGAGATTCCTCAGCGTTTGTTAGACTGTCATGTAGGACTCGTGCCGCTAGAGCTCTCGTCGATAACGAACTATGCGTTGCCGTTGAAATTGCTTGAGTACCTCTCCGTTGGCATGCCCTCCGTGACGATACGCAACGCCGCGATTGCTTACTATTTCAGCGATGATGACTGTCTGTTTTACGAGCCAGGCGATCCCGGATCTCTGGCTGCAATCTTGGATAGGCTCGTCGCGGATCCCTCCATTCTCAGGCATTATCAGCAACGGGCGGTGGAGCTGCGCGGCAAGTTTTTGTGGAGCGCAGAAAAGCAAAAGTATATAAAGCTACTAAGGCAACTGACGGCAACGTCGTGAAGCGCTTGAGCCGGAGGAGTCGAACTATGGAATTTGTGGATATTAAGGCGCAGTATCGGGCGTACAAGTCCGAGATAGATGAACGCATGCAGCGGGTGCTCGAGCACGGAAGTTTCATTATGGGACCAGAAATAGCGGAGCTTGAGCAAGCACTGTCTGGTTATGTCGGGGCAAAGCACTGCATAACGGCCGCAAGTGGCACTGATAGTCTCGAGATTGTACTTCGCGCCCTCGACATCGGGCCCGGTGACGAGGTTGTAACCGTTCCGTTCACCTGGATCAGTACGGTTGAGGTCATTGGATTGGTTGGTGCCAAACCGGTTTTCGTGGACATCGATCCCTCGACGTTCAATATCAACGTGGATCTGGTCGAGGCTGCCATCACGTCGCGTACCAAGGCGCTCTTGCCCGTGAGCCTGTTTGGCCAGATGCCAGACTACGAGGGGCTTAACGGAATTGCGGCGCGGCACGGGCTGTCGGTGATAGAAGACGCAGCCCAGAGTTTCGGCGCAAGCCAGCGGGGGCGACGCAGCTGCGGGGTTACGACAGTCGGGAGCACCAGTTTCTTTCCGGCAAAACCGTTCGGGTGCTACGGCGATGGGGGTGCTCTATTTACGGACGATGATGATTTGGCAGAGCGGATGCGTGCGATCCGAACGCATGGCGGCACCAGGCGCCATGAGCATTCCCTACTGGGCATGAATGGGCGCTTCGACACCCTGCAAGCGGCGGTGCTGCTTGCCAAGCTCCCGCATTTCGATTGGGAAGTCCAGGAGCGCGCGCGGATCGGTGCTCGCTACACGGATCATCTGCGCGGGACATGCGGTGTCCCGGAGGTGTTGCCCGGCAACACGCATGTATACGCGCAATACACGATACGAGTGCCAGGCCGTGACACTGTTGGTACGCATCTCAAGGAAGCTGGTATTCCGAGCGCGGTCTATTACCCTAAGTGCCTGCATGAGCAACCGGTGTTTGCCCGCCTCGGGTACAAGTTTGGTACCTTTCCGGAGTCTGAAAAGGCCTCACGCGAGGTGCTGAGCTTGCCGATGCACCCGTTCCTGACGGAGGTTGACCAGGATCGAGTGGTTGCCGCAGTCAAGGAGGCGCTCGCTTGAATGCCTTCTGTATGAGCCTCAACGGAGATCGAGCCAGGAGAAAGAACCTTGAAACCTAGGATTGCGGTGCTCGGATGCGGTTACTGGGGCAAGAACCTGGTTCGCAACTTTCACGCTTTGGGACATCTTGCGCTCGTGTGCGATCCGGCGGCGGCGGGGCGCGCTACGGTCGCGGCGATGGCCCCTGGGGTCGCGGTCTCGGAACGCTTCGAGGACGCCATTGCTGACGCAGACATCGATGCCGTGGCTATCGCCACGCCTGCCGCCACGCACTTTGGGTTAGCCAAGGCCGCGCTGGAGCAGGGGCTAGACGTCTACGTCGAGAAACCACTTTGCCTCGATGAAACCGAAGGTGAGGAGCTAGTCCGGATGGCGGCCAGATCGGGCAGGATCCTGATGGTGGGGCACCTGCTGCAGTATCACCCATGCGTGAAGGCTCTCCATGCCCTTGTGGGTTCGGGGGCGCTAGGCAAGCTCTATTACATCACGTCGAATCGGCTCAACCTGGGAAAATTTCGGCGCGAGGAGAACGCGCTTTGGAGCTTCGCGCCGCACGACATCTCGGTGATTCTATCGCTTGCAGGTGGTGCGCTTCCCGAGCAAGTACGTTGCACGGGGGGCGAGTACCTTAACCAGCACGTGGCCGATACAACGTTGACGGCGATGCGCTTCGCCAACGGGGTCCGTGCTCATGTGTTCGTGAGCTGGCTTAATCCCTTTAAAGAGCAAAAGCTTACGGTGGTGGGGTCCTCGGGTCTGGCAGTTTTCGACGACACCCTTGCGTGGGGCGAGAAGTTGGTGCTCTACCGCGACTACATCACCTGGACCGACGGACAGTTCGCCACACCGAACAAGAGCAAAGGCGAGTCCGTGGTGCCTCCGGAGTCAGAACCGCTACGCGACGAGTGCCTGCACTTCATCGAATGCTGTAAAGACAGGTCGACCCCGCGCACGGATGGGTCAGAAGGACTCAGGGTCTTATCGGTGCTCCAGGCTGCGCAGCGCAGCCTGGATGATGAGGGGCGCGCGGTCGCGCCGGGGGCAAACTTGGAAAGGACTGCCTCGATAGGACAGGCGGCGACTTTGCATTCACTTCCGGGGATCCGCGGAATCTCGCAGGACGTGAATGCGGGCGGGGCCGAGTACTTCGTTCACCAGAGCGCATATGTGGACGACGGCGCTGTTGTTGGACGGGGCACGAAGATCTGGCACTACTCCCACGTGATGAAGGGTGCCCGAGTTGGAGAGCGCTGCGTTCTGGGCCAGAACGTCAACGTCGACGGTGGGGCGGTCATCGGGAACAACGTCAAGATACAGAACAACGTCTCGGTCTACTCCGGAATCCAGATCGATGACGACGTCTTCCTGGGCCCTTCCTGCGTCCTCACGAATGTGACCAATCCACGGTCGCAGGTGAACCGGCACAGTCTGTACGAGCGAACATGGATCCAGCGCGGTGCCACAATCGGCGCGAATGCGACCGTCGTTTGCGGCGTGACGATCGGGCGATACGCCTTCATCGCGGCGGGGGCTGTCGTCACCCGCGACGTCCCTGATTACGCACTGGTGATGGGTAACCCCGCGCGCCAGTCCGGCTGGATGAGCCGTCATGGTCATCCGCTCAAGCCGGGCAAGAACGAAGCGGCGATATGTCCGGAGTCCGGTTTCCGGTACGAGCTCGTGGACGGCGACCTTAGATGCCTCGATCTCGACGAGGACCAACCTCTGCCCCCAAGCCTGAGCGAGGGCGTTCGAGCCTATGACGACTTCAAACGAGGGTCTTGACCTTCCGGTCGCTTCGGTTGACCGCACTGAATCCGAGGCGACCCGGTCCAGCAAGCTCGAGGCCAGTATCCGAAAGCTGGCCGACTGGGTCGAAGCGCACGATTACAAGGGCTACGATCCAGGGGATGGTCTGAATTCGTTCCTGCGGCCCCTCACCCTCGGCAATCGCCTGGCCGAGCGCGTGCTACTCCAGCTCGTCTGGAAATCCCCGATCAATCTCAGGCCGCTCATCGGCATCAAGCCGATGGAGTCGACCAAAGGGAGGGGATACATGGCGGCTGGTTACCTCCTGCGCCACAGAGCCACGGGTGACGTCGATGCGTTCAGCAAGGCGATGACATGCCTCGACTGGCTGGTGCAGAACAAGGCGCCGGGGCACGTTGGCTATGCATGGGGCAACCATTTCGATTTCGTGACCAGGAGTGGGCTCAATCCGGCAGGGTCACCCATCATCGTATGGACAAGCCTGATCGGCCAGGCTTTCCTGGAGGCGTTCGAGCAGACTGGACAAGCGCGCTTCCTCGACGTCGCTCGCGGCGTATGCGCGTGGATCCTCGCCCTCCCCAGGGAAAGGACTCCCGCCGGGGACTGCCTGAGCTATGTGCCCTTTGCGCAATCCTCGATCCACAACTCGAACATGCTCGGCGCCGCCATGCTCGCGCGCACATGGCAGCATACTCGGGAGGCAGAACTGCTGGATGTCGCGCAACGCGCGATGGCTTACAGCTGCATCTGCCAACGGAACGACGGATCCTGGTGGTACGGCGAGGTGCCTAAGTATCACTGGATCGACAGTTTCCATACCGGCTACAACCTGGACAGCCTCAATTGCTACCTCAGGAGCACCGGTGATGAAACCTTCCGATGCAACTACACGACCGGTCTGAACTATTTCGCCTCGACGTTCTTCGAGCCGGACGGCACGCCCAGGTACTACCACAACAGCACGTATCCTATTGACATCCAGTGTGCTGCACAGGGGATCGAGACCCTGGCGTTCTGTTCCGACGAGCAGCCCTCCTATCTAACCCTCGCCCGTCGGGTGGCGGACTGGACCATCGATCATATGCAGGACAGGAGGGGATACTTCTATTACCGGAAGTACCCGATGCTCACGGCGAAGACGCCCTATATCCACTGGGGACAGGCCACGATGTTCAAGGCGCTGGCCACGTTGCTCGAAAAGGCGCACGGGTGAGCCCCATGGAGCGATCGCAACCCTTTCTGACATACGTTCTTATCACGCCGGCCCGCAACGAGCAGGACTTTATTGAGGGGGCGCTGCGTTCGGTCGTCGCGCAGACAGCTCCTCCGCTACGCTGGATAATTGTCAGCGACGGCTCAACCGACCGCACCGACGAGATCGTCAAGCGTTACGCGACCGAGCACCCATGGATCGAGCTCGTGCGCATGCCGGAGCATCGCGACCGCAGCTTCGCCGCGAAGGCTGGCTGCTTCAACGCCGGATACGAGCGGCTGAAGCCGCTGGATTTCGACCTCGTCGGCAACCTGGATGCGGACATTACACTCGAGCCAGCGTATTACCAATTCCTGGTAGGCAAGTTTGCCGAGCACCCGAAACTGGGCGTCGCCGGTACGCCGTTCATTGAGGACGCCAGCCAGCCGCACAACCACTCCTATGCCCAAAAGTTTGCGGACCTTCATCACGTATCGGGTGCGTGTCAGATGTTCCGAAGAAAGTGCTTCGAGGAGGTGGGTGGCTACACGCCTATCAAGGGCGGCGGAATCGACTGGGTGGCCGTGACAACCGCTCGCATGAAGGGCTGGGAAACGAGGACCTTCCTCGAAATGTCGGCGCTCCATCACCGCACGATGGGCACCGCAAGCCGCGGCCAGCTCGCGGCGCGGTTCCGCCATGGGCAGGAGGACTACTATGTCGGCGGCCACCCGCTCTGGCAGATCCTACGCGGAATGTTTCAGATGAAGGCAAGGCCGTACGTGCTCGGTGGTTTGTCCCTCATCCTTGGATACTTCTGGGCGATGGCGATACGGATGCCGCGGCCGGTGTCCACCGAGCTGGTGGCATTTCACCAGAGCGAGCAGCTGGCACGCTTGCGAAAGATGATTTTCGATTAGCCGCCAAGCGATCATGCCTCCCCAGATTGCCGCACTCGCTTGCGTCGCCTTTATCCTCTTGCTCTTCTGGATCGACCGGAAGAGCCCGGACGGCGTGTCTCGTGCCGTGTGGATTCCCCTGATCTGGATGTTTTTCGCGGGCTCCCGGTTCGCATCGCAGTGGCTAAGCCTCGGTGTCCCTGGTTCGTACTCAAACTTCTCGTACGACGAGGGCAGCCCTCTCGATAGGAATGTGTTCCTTATCCTGATCGTCGCGGCCGCATGGGTCCTGAAACAAAGGGAGTTCGATTGGGGCGGGCTAATGCGTTGCAATGTATGGCTAGTGCTCTTCTTTGCCTTCGCGGCATTGAGTACGCTCTGGGCTGACGACCCCTTCGTTGCCCTAAAGCGCTGGGTCAAGCTCTTGGGCACCCTCTTTATGGCCCTACTGATCGCGACCGAGCGGCGTCCCGACGAGGCGCTGGGGTTCATCCTTAGGCGTCTCGCGTACGTGCTGGCTCCGTTGTCGATTCTGTTCATTAAATACTATCCGGAAATCGGGCGCGGTTACCACATGGGCGAACCGATGTTCACGGGTGTCGCATTACAGAAAAACACTCTCGGACAGCTGTGCCTGTACTTGGGGATCTACGTCGCCTGGGCACTTCTTTACAAGCGGAACGCAGGAGCAAATCGTATAGGTAACGAATTAGCCACTCCGCTCCTGCTCGTTACTCCAATGTTGGCATGGGTGCTGTATTTGTCGGATAGCGCAACCTCCATTGCCACCACCGCGCTCGCCATCGGGTTTATGGTTGCACTGAAGTTTGAGTTCTTCCGGCGGTCACATCAACGGATCTTAACAGTGACCGCGATATCGGGACTGCTCATGGCCATCCTCCTCGCAACGACCAACATTGCGAATACAGTGATCACGTGGATGGGGCGGGATCCTGATTTGACCAACCGGCTGCCGATATGGTCGATGTTGCTTGGCAAGGTCTCCAACCCTATTATTGGTTCGGGGTACGAAAGTTTTTGGTATGGAGACCGGATGACGGAAATCTGGGCAGCGATGGGAACAGAAGGTGGCGGAATCCTGCAGGCGCACAACGGCTACATCGACCTGTATCTGAATCTGGGATGGGTCGGGCTCTCGTTACTTTTCATGGCGGTACTAACCGGTCTCCGATCGGTTCGAGCCCGCTTTTATCTCGACTATGCAGACGCAACACTCAGATTGACCTTCGTACTCGTCTTGCTAATCTACAACTACACGGAGGCCGCGTTCAAACCGGTGCATAATCTTTTCCTGCTCATGCTGTTCGGCATTTATCCAATTCGGATGGCCACGCGGAGGCTAGCTCCGCTAAGGCATACGAGAGCTGCTACCGGGAACCAGACAGGCGGTGCTGATTCTCGCGCACGGCGCCTATCGGGCCAACGTGAGAATAAGGTGCGCAGTGGTGCTTAGCCAAAAACGCAAGTACGGAAGCCTGGACTGGTTCACAGTAGAGTATTCGCACGTGGGCGACGACCCGTGGGGACTTAGTTGGCGTCCGTCTCAGGCATTCCGATACCAAAGGACTTTGAGTCTTGCAGTGTCGATCCCGGCAGAGATTGGTACCGCAGCTGACGTGGGCTGTGCCACAGGCGACTTTACCTTTATGCTTTCGCGGCGGCTACCAGAGCTAAGACAGTTGCTCGGGGTTGATTTTGTGACGGCTGCTGTTGAACGAGCGCGCGGAAGGTATCCGGGTCTGCAATTCGTCAGTGAGCCAATCAATGCGTTTGGGGCGAGATATAAACACCAGTTTGACCTCGTAATATGCCTGGAGGTGCTTTATTATCTCGATCCCAACCAGCGTGCCAGCGCGCTTGCATCCTTAAAGCAAGCATTACGAGAGGGGGGTTACGTAATATTTTCCTCCTTTATATCGAAGCCGCCCTACTTCGCTCCAGACGAATTTTGCGACCTGATTGCGGGGGAGTTTGAGGTCGTTCAATACGAAATTCTACATCTCAGGATCGTGAACGCTATTGAAACGTTTGTTCGAAGAGGCGACAAGGTGCTAACCCACATCACGGGAGGCCGCTGGAAGAGGTTCGGAGCTAGCTTGCTGGCACGGGTGCCGGAGACGAGCATCCAGGTGCTCGAACGTGGATGCGCTCGTCTCTCCAAGTGGACAGCCTCTCACACCCTTGTTCTCGCGCGCAAATGCAGCTAGGTGCGGAGCTTAACATGGTAGTTCGTGACCTAGGTTTCAGTTACACAGTAACCAATGGGTACGAGGATGCCTGGTATCGTTTACTGAACCAATTTCGGGATGCAACAATTTTTCAAACACCCGCTTTCGCAATGAGTGCTTCCGGCGCGTCTTCAATCGAGCAGTTCTTGCTTCGACGCGATGCCGAAACAGTCGCAGCGGCGGTCGTGCGTGTCACTCGGCAGCCGTTTTTTGGCGAGTGCATTGCATACGTATTCTGGGGACCTCTAGTTCGGCTCCCCACCGAAATAGGGAACATGGACACGTTTAGGGCCGCTTTAAGGTTCTTGAGGGAAGAGTATGTGGAGAAGCGTCGGCTCGCATTAAGAGTCAGTCCACAATTCACGGCAGAGGACGAGGTTGCGCTGGCGGTACTGGAGGAAGAGGGTTTCATGGTTGCACCTGTGGCCCGAAGGTCCAGAACAATCCTGGTTGATCTCGATAAGCCACTTGCAAACATACGAAGCGGGCTCGACCAAAAGTGGCGGAACTGCCTTAACCGCGCGGAGAAGAATGACCTTGATATTGCGCAGGGTAGCGACGAAAAGCTATTTGAACTGTTCGCAGGCATGTACTGGAGAATGTTGGCTCGGAAGCGAATTCCGGAGCCGGGGAACTTGCGGGCGTTTAGGTCGTTGCAGCAGCGTTTACCCGATCGCCATAAGTTACATGTTATCATTGCGTTTGAGAATAAAGTGCCATCCGCCGGGGCGATTGTCAGCGCGATGGGTGAAAGGGGAATATACTTGTTCGGGGCGACGGCCGACGCAGGGCTTCGGAATAAAGCAGCGTACTTGGTTCAGTGGAAGGTTATCCAGTGGCTTAAGCAGAGAGACTGCACGGAATACGACCTTCACGGCAGTAATAAGCAGCATAACCCAGGCGTGTACGCTTTCAAAGTCGGACTTGCTGGCAAGAATGGCAAGGAAGTACAGCTTGCCGGTAGTTTTGACGCCTACGAGGGCATTAAGGCGCGGATTATTATGAGTTTTGGGGACACGTTCAGTGATCTTAGTCGGAGGGCTAGGAGTATGCGCAGCAAGTACCGTACGCGCGCGGGCGGAAGCGGCTGAAGTCGGATTTCGCTTCCTTACGCTGCTGGGCTGACCCTAGGTCCACCTAGGGCCTCAGCGTTACCTTTGAGTGGTCCCTGCGGGTTTGCCGGCAACCGTGATGATCTCGGTTTGTATTTGCACATTTAAGCGTCCGCAATTGTTGCGCCGGGCTCTTGTGGAGTTGTCGGTGCAGCGAACCGACGGACAATTCGACTACTGCGTTGTCGTAGCGGATAATGATGCTAACGAGTCGGCGAAGCCGGTTGTTGCTGCGCTACGGCATCGCTTTAGACGGGAGATCATTTACTGCGTCGAGCCGGAGCAGAACATCGCTAGCGCACGGAATAAAGGGCTTGCTCATGCGAAAGGGAAGTACATTGCTCTGATAGACGATGACGAACTGCCCCAGAGCGACTGGTTGTTCCATCTGGTTCGAGCGTGTGAGGCAAGTAGCGCCGCGGGGGTATTGGGGCCAGTGCGGCCCCGCTTTGACTCACGGCCTCCGGACTGGCTCGCACGGAGCCGACTTTGCGAGAGGCAAGAGTATCCGACGGGAACAGTGCTCAAGTGGAACCAGACGCGGACGGGTAACGCTCTGGTCAAGAGATCTATTATTGAAGGAGAAGACGCCCCGTTTCGGCCAGAGTTCGGCAACGGCGGAGAGGACCAGGATTTTTTCAGGCGAATGATGCATCGTGGGCACAGGTTCGTTTGGTGCAATGAGGCTGTCGTACATGAAGTGGTTCCGCCCGAGCGGTGGCGACGTCGATACCTTTTCAAGCGCGCGCTTCTTAGGGGGCAGAACGAGCGAACGCTGCTTACAGTCCCCAGCGTCTTGCGGTCAATGGGCGCGGTGATCGTGTATTCTGCGGCGTTACCGGTGTTGGCAATCCTGGGGCATCATCTCTTTATGCGCTATTCCGTTCGCCTTCTGGATCATGTGGGAAAGTTGGCGGCCGCGTGTAGCATAAAGCTAGTTAGGGGCAAGTACCTGAATGGCTGAACGCTTTTGTTCGTCCGATGCTCTGGCAGGGGATATTTCCCAGAAGATGACAGTTTCCATAACCGTAGTGGAGTGTTCTCCACGGATCTCTCGGCGCCCGGATTGGGTGTATTTTCGCTTCGCTGACAGGCAGATAAGAAAGTCCGCTGAAGAGGGCTTCGCGAATTTCGAGCCGGTTATCGAATGGTTGGCTCGCCCCATGGAACGCTACGTCGTCCGCTGGTGCCGCCTTCTCAACTATTTTGGTCAAGGCATGTCTGGTTCCAATCTCTTGTACTTGTACATTCAGCCGCGCACGCGTTGCCTGTGCGCGCTCGCGCACATCGTCCGGCTGGCACAAGTCCACGCTCGATGCCGCAACGCCACGCCTGGGCCGAGAGGAGCCAGCGCACCATGAACTCTGACGCGCCTGGCACGAGGACGCCGATTCCGCGCCGGATTATTCAGACCGGCAAGAGCGCTGAACTGCCGCTCAAGGAACGGGCATCGGCGTGCAACCTGAAGCTGCTTAATCCGGATTACGAGTATCTGTTCTTCGACGATCGACAGGTCGAAGACTTCTTCGATACGCACTTTTCGCAGTACCGCGGAATCGTGGATCGTTTCCCTTACCGCATTCAGCGGTACGATTTTTTCCGATACTTGGCCGTTTACCATCACGGAGGTTTCTATTTCGATCTGGATGTCTTCCTTGCACACCCGCTGGATGAGTTGCTGCCGAGCGGTTGTCTCTTCCCATTCGAAGGCCTCACCTTCAGTCGCTTCCTCCGCCAGCAGGGGCTTGACTGGCAGATCGGCAATTATGCGTTCGGAGCGGCACCGGGCCATCCCTTCCTTCGTGCTGTGATCGAAAATTGCGTACGTTCCATGCGTGAGCCAAACTGGGTGGCACCCATGATGGCGGGTGTCCCACCCATGTCGCGGTCTGAGTTCTTCATCCTGAATACGACGGGTCCGGGATTAATTTCGCGAACGCTGATAGAGAACGCGGGGTTGGCGGAACAAATCACGGTCCTGTTTCCTGAAAACGTCTGCGACGTCGCCTACTGGAACCGATTTGGCGACTATGGTATTCACCTTATGGATGGCTCCTGGCGTATCAAGCAGGGATTCCTGCGACGCCGCATCGCGCAGTACTGGGAAGTATGGAAGATGCGGAGGCTCATGGAGGAGAGCAGGCGGCTGGGACGGACGAGGTCGCTGCATTTCCCGGCCGTGGATGTCCGAGCGACCCAGACAGAACCCGAGGACCGCGCATGCCGGGGCTGCTAGGCGTCATCGGGCTCGGGGCATGGGACACTGCGAAAGCGGTCGTCGACTCCATGACCAATGCAATGCGGCACGAGCCGTTCTACAAGTCCAGCGCGTATATGGCCGAGTCCCAGCGTGTGTGCGTCGGGTGGGTCGCGCATCCGGGATCACTCCTGGCGAGTATGCCGGCATGGAACCGCACCAGAGATGTATGTCTCATCCTGGCCGGAGACGAAGTTTCTGATCTTCCGGAGAGCGGGACGTTCGACACCTCCGGGCCGGGACTGGCGGAACGCCGCGCGGAACATCTGCTGGCGCTGTACGATCGAGATGACCTTGCGTTCCTCGATCGGCTGAATGGGTGGTTTTGCGGCCTGCTCGTCGACTTCCGGAAAGGCAGCACCGTTCTTTTCAACGATCGGTACGGCTTTCAGCGCCTTTACGTGCATGAACGCGACGGCGGCCTCTACTTCGCCTCCGAAGCGAAGGCCCTGCTAAGTGTTCTGCCGCAACTGCGGGTGCTGGATCGGCAGAGCTTCGGCGAGACCTTCGCGCTTGGGTGCGTGCTCGAAAATCGAACGCTCTTCCGAGGCGTCTCGCTACTTCCGCCCGGGTCGGCTTGGACCGTCACCGGTTCGTCGCCATTGCGCAAGCAGACCTACTTCAGCGCATCAGGGTGGGAAAGCCAGCCGCCGCTCGGAGAATCGGAGTTCTGCGACGCGCTATCAGACACGTTTGCGCGAGTGCTGCCCCGATATCTGCAGGGTAGCCCCGGAACTCTGGGCATGTCGCTCACAGGTGGTCTGGATGGGCGCATGATCATGGCACGTGAGAATGTCGGTCCGGGACAACTACCCTGCTATACGTTCGTTGGCCCCTACCGCGAATGCGCTGACGTTCGGATCGCGCGCCGGATCGCAAGAATGTGCGGGCAATCCTACGAAACGATTTCTGTCGGGGAAGGCTTCCTCCGGGACTTCCCCGCTCTCGCGGAAAAGGCGATCTATGTCTCCGACGGGACGATGGATATCACCGGGGCGGTAGAATTGTTCGTGAACCGGCGCGTCCGGGAGATCGCGCCGGTGCGGCTCACCGGCAACTACGGCTCGGAGATCATCCGAAGGAATGTCGCATTCAGACCCGGGGCCTTTCCCGAGCGTCTACTCGATCCTGAGTTCTGCGCCAGCGTGCAGGCCGCGCACGATACCTATCGCCGTCAGCGCGAGGATAACGACGTCTCCTTCGTCGCCTTCAAGCAGGTGCCGTGGCACCATTACGGCCGCTACTCCGTAGAGTCATCGCAACTCATCGTCAGGTCGCCCTACCTGGACAACGATCTTGTATCGCTTGCGTATCGGGCGACGCCAACCCTGGCCAAGAGTGCACGGCCTGCACTCCATGCCATCGCCGCGGGGCGAGCAGATCTCGCGCATGTACCGACCGACCGTGGTCTGGCAGCCGGACGCCCGATCATGGAAACGAATGTCCGGAGAGCTTACCAGGAGTTTACGGCGAAAGCCGAGTACGCCTACGACTACGGCATGCCGCAATGGCTGGCGCGGCTTGATCACCTCTTTGCGCCCTTGCATCCGGAGGGTCTCTTTCTTGGCAGGCACAAGTTCTACCATTTCCGTGTGTGGTACCGGGACCGGCTGTCCGGCTATCTGAATGAAGTTCTGCTGGATCCGCGCGCCCGTGGGCGAGATTACCTGAACGGGAAAGAACTCCACAGGATTGTCGACGAGCATACCCGCGGCGTGGCCAATCACACGTCGGAAATCCATCGCCTCTTGGGTGCGGAGCTGCTACACCGTCAACTCCTGGAGCGGGCATGATTATCGTCAACGCCGACGACTGGGGGCGGTCCCGGGAAGAAACGGACGTCGCGGGGGCTTGCTATGCCGATGGTTTGATCACCTCGGCAACGGCGATGGTGTTCATGGCAGACTCGACCCGGGCAGCGCGGATCGCGCACGAAATTGGTATCGATGTCGGGTTGCACCTCAACTTCACGCAGCGTTTCACCGGCCCCGTGGACGATCCTCGGCTACTCGAGAGGCACGGGCGGATCGTGGAGTACCTGACGAACTACCGCTATGCGGGACTGATCTACAATCCGCGCCTGCGACCCGATTTCGAAAACGTCTTTCGCGCACAGTATGATGAGTTCATAAGGTTATACGGACGTAAGCCTTCGCACATCGACGGACACCATCATCAACACCTCTGCGCAAACATGATTCTTGGCAGAATCATTCCCGCCCGCGAGAAGGTCAGGCGCAGTTTCCACTTCTGGCCGGGAGAGAAGGTCTTGGTGAACAGAGCATTTCGGAGCGTCCTTAATAGGCATATTGCCCGGCGACATGTGGTCACGGATTACTTCTTCGCGCTTTCCCAGTCGCTCGCGACCCCACGTCTTGCATGCATCGGGGACCTCGCCGCAAGGTGCGCGGTCGAGATCATGACGCATCCCGTTGCCCCGAAAGAGAGAGCCTTTCTTTGGAGCGACGACTACCGTCTCTTCCTCGCGCTCCTGAAACCGGGGACTTACTCGGACCTGTAGGCACGTCGTGGCGCGGAACGGGAAGGAAGTGGCCGCCGCGGGCGACATCCCGCATGTCGCCATCTGTATTCCTACCTTCTGCAGGCCACTTGTTTGTCTGGTGCAACGAGGTCCGAGTCAACGGGGCAGTATCCAAGGAACGCTAGTCGCGGGCTTATCATTTCAGACGCTCCCCGGTGAGGGAAATGACTGAGGCGGATGACTCGAAAACACTGAGCTATGGTACTGCTAAATTGCTCGTGGCCGTCGCTGCGTACGCGCTTGGACTGCCGCCCGCGTTCGTCACCGCATACCCAATCTTCCGAAGTACCTCGCGCGGCTGACCGACCATGGGCCGAAGCGGCGCGGGCATGCGGGAATCGGGGGGTCGCGAACGTCGAGATTTGGGAGATGGGACGATCAGTGTGGAGGATAACGTGAAACGTCGTCGCAATCATGGGTGTTCTCGTAGCGTGTGCGCCTGCGCAATGTTCAGGCATGCACTACGGTTGGAAGCTCGTCGGTATGGGTTCTTTAGCTTGCTGCCGAAGGCGCATGCGCGCAGGGTCATGGATACGTGTGCACCTCCCAGTTCCATTTCGATAGGTTCGCGGTCGGGCACCCGGTCCAGACGTTCTCTTTGTTATAGAACTCTTCCGGCACGGGTGCGGACGAAGAATTCATTGAAGCGTCGATTCTATGCAGCGCCTGTTGTGCGCATTGTTGTCGGCGCTGGCGCGTCCCCGTTCTGCCAGACTCACATTGAGCCGGCGGTTTACCGTGATTTTGCGTTGAGTGAAAGCATTACTCCTTTGCGACGGAGGAAACCAGCTAGTCTGCACGTATCCTGTGATGGGCTTTGGAACTCTGGCCCAAGGATGCTACGAGTATGTCAGGTGCGCGCAATGGGACGCCGGCAAGTCGACCGAGGAGGCTTCAGGTGTTGCCGATCAAGGCGATCCGCGAAACGCAGCGTCTTCTACTATGGCCGCCAGCGGATGCAGTTGAAGCCATGGGGTGGGGGCCTGATACACAAGCCCGGAATTGCCTGCGTGTCCGAATCACTGTGGACAGTCGGCGTGGCTTCCTGGTCGCATGGTGGCGGCTGGAGCTTGTCCCAGTGGCTCGCTGGCTCGCTGGCTCGCTGGCCGCCGTGGCGACACAGGCCACCGTTTGTGTTCATTTCCCGCTCTGTCGGGGCCTCTCAGGGCACATTCCATGCCTACCAGTCGCTGCTCAACGGGCTGGAGAGCCCTTCGGTGAACGGCAAGACTGATTCCTGGTTCATTGCCCCTGTTGAGCGCAGCTTCGGCTGTCTCACGCGCGAGCGCACCGAACATGGCCTCGTATACCCAACTCCCGGGTCCGCGCAGGCCGATGCGGTTGACTCTAGAGACATGTCTCACAACAGCCAATGTTGTCGTTTGTATCTTGCCTATATCAGTGCTCCGAAGCACCAGACCAACGCATGTGGCTCTTAGCCGTATGTTCGGTGTTCGCTTGACTACAATGCCCGTGAGAGGTTTCGTATGTGCGCAAGCCAGGAATCGAAGACTTTGGCATTTAGGGGTAGGAAGATCGCCGCCGAGTCTGTGCGTCTTCCAAGCTTCGAAATAGCGGTCACTCAGGGGCTCTTCAGGATGGCGACTGTCTGGGATGAGGCGTGGCAAGACGAATGCGTAACCGAGCCCCTGTCGATCGTTTCCGCGCTGAGTAGACCAAGGCCTCGAGCGGACATTTTCGCGTTCTCTCAGAGGCTGCCACACGTCGACAGGCAATTTCCGTTCTACTGCGAATACGATAACGTAGCTGCAATCCCGATTACGTCCTTCGACGATTGGATAAAACAGATTAAGCCGAGCGCACGCAACAAGGTTCGCAAGGCGGAAAGAAGTGGCATAACGACGAGGGCGGCGTGCTTCGACGATGAACTGGTTCGGGGTATATGGGAGATGTACAACGAGTCGCCGACGAGACAAGGAAAGCGGTTCTGGCACTACGGCAAAGATGTGGAGACGGTTAGGCAGGAGAACGGCACCTACCTGGATAAATCGGAGTGGATCGGTGCGTATCTCCAGGGCGAGCTAGTGGGCTTTCTCAAGATGGTCTATGTCGGATCGTACGCGGAGGTCATGCAGATACTCACTTTCATCCGTCAACGCGACAAAGCCCCTACGAACGCCCTACTCGCGAAGGCCGTGCAGATCTGTTGCGAAAAAAGGCTGTCGCATTTTGTCTACGCCAATTTCGCGTATGGTAAGAAAGGGGAAGACAGTTTATCCGAGTTTAAGCGTGAGAACGGATTCAGGCGGATCGACATTCCAAGGTATTTCATTCCGCTTACCCTTAAGGGGCGAGTGGCTCTCAAGCTGGGACTGCATCGGCCCCTTGTCACCTTCCTTCCTAGAGGTCTCTTAATGCGCCTTTTGAGGATTCGGAAGGAATGGCTCGACTTTCGCGCCAGGCGATTCGCGTCCAGAAGGCGGGGGGGTGGCTCGGCACCGACGTAAACCGTGCTTAGGTCTCTTGGAGGGCTGCGGTGGTCCGCTGGCGTAATTGGTTCCTCTCGGGAGTCTAGCAGGTACCTTGTTGGGGATGGGTGCACCGCGTGCCTGAGCACAGTCACAGCGGCCAGAAAAAGCTGGCCGCTAACTCTATGCAAGCCAGTCTACTCAACCCTGAGGCTGGGTGCGCTGAGGGTTTGGGACGTTCCGCCGCCTACTCCCTGCAGGGGATGCGGATAGGCGTAGGGCTTATAGTACACGCTCCAAGTGTTTGTGGATGTGCATTTATACAGCTGCCCGTCTTTTGCGGAGGTTCTACTGTTCCAGTCGGCCTGGTCGGTCGCCCAGTAAGCGACGCCAGTTGTGCAGGTCGTGGGGCGAAGCGCCAGGGGGCCCTGTCCGACGCCGGAGGTGCCGTTGAACGAAGGGCTATAAGTAAAATAGTCCCGATTGAGTACAATTTGCTTCGTGGATTGGCGGGTACACTCAGCGTTGGTCCCGACACAGTTCAGACGGATATTAAGCTCGCTGCCGTTGTCCGTCCGCGTATTCTTCCAGAAATAAGCTGGAGCCTTCTCTTGAGAAGGAGATGGCTGGGAGTAGTTCCACAACGACGCATCCTGACCGGCGCCGATTTGGTCACGGCACAGATACCCTTCTCCCCCCGATGAGTTTCCATCAACCCAGGAGGTGCCGTTACATGCGCCCCAAGCCATGCCGCCATAGACGTCAGCTTGATGCGATCGAGGGGAGTCTATGTTGATGTCGTTTGAGACAAATCGTCCATCGGTCGTGTTATCAAAAACAACGCCAGTGCCCCCGCGTATCAGGAAAGGCCGATAGTTGGGGATCGCGGGGTTTGTTAGTGTGTTGTGGTAATATTCCCAGAGCATGCATGCGCGCGAGTTATCTCCTTGCAAGCCGTGAGATTCAAAGCGCCCGCCAATTATCTTATTAAAACGGATTACAAGCCTGCATCCCCAGTTTCCATCAGTCGTATTTAGGTAGCCGCCACCGTTACCTTCTGGATAAGTAATGGTGTTATCTTCCACATAAATGGCATTATCGGTGCCCATTGCGAGTGGCGATGCCCATGTGTGCCGCCCTTTTGTTGCGCTATCTTCCCCGAAAAACACGATTCTGCCGCGCGTAATGTTGTTATTGTCGATCAAACCCTTGGGGCGGTTGGTGCCGTATTGCCCATAGGCCGTAAACCAGGTCTCGTAGTTTGATCGCGTAATCGTATTGTTATCAATTCGGAAACCGTGGCTTGTCCCTTGAACGACGAAGCCTCCCGCGGTACCGATATTGAAGGTAAATCCGCTGATTCGTGTGCCGGAATCTGTCAGCGTGAAAGTGCCCGACGAAATGACAGTTGACCCTTTACCTGCGCCGATGACCGAGATGGATTTCTTGTTGATTGCGATGTTCGAGGACCACGTACACGACCCTGGAGGCACTGCGACGGTGTCGCCGTTCTGTGCGCTATTGATCGCAGAGCTTACGGCCGATGCGGAACAGCTCGAGGCGTTGACGGTTGCCGCATTGACATTGCAGAAGGATAGGGAACCGAGCGCCAGGATTGCGAGAGCGCATCTGGAGTTTGTTACTTTGGGTTGGCGGTTCATCGTACGTGTATCCTTCGTGGTAGTTGAGTGACCATGTATCGGATGGAATTCAACCAAGCGCGGCAAGAGAGTCGCGACCGTGACCGCTGCCAGGCTCGGGATCTTCCGCCCGCGGAGAGCGGCGCCTGGATTTTGATGCCCACGCATTGGTCGGGTAGTTGTATCCTCGTAGTAGATATGTTAGAGGTCCAAATCGAGGAGCTGGTGTGATGCGGAGCCCAAGAAGCTAGACAGGTTCCTGAGCGCTGAGGAAAAGGAGGTACTGATGCCCGGTGGAGGTGAGTGCTACGGCCCCTATGCTTGGGGGATTCTGGCCGGCGTTCCAGCCGAAGACCATTATTTAAGAGATTTGGGTCCGGAGTAGAGACGCTACGACAGGCCGACTCTCGAGGGTCATGCCTTGGCGATCTAGGCCAACGCTTGGAAGCGCCACGCCAGACATAGGGCATTCTATGCACGCGTTGTCCGAGTGCGCGCTTGTACTCGCTGGCGTGCTTTCTAAGTGTTGTCATTTCGCATCTCTGTTCAAAGGGTTGTCGCAATGCTGGGTATGCGTCGAGCATTGACCGTTGCATATATACATCACCAGACCATTATCGACCAATGCGGGTGTAAACCCGTGCGGCAGACAAGACTGCGGCAGATCGCAGGCCCTACCGCTTCCTGACCCTCCCCGCTCAAGCTCAAGGGCGCCTAGCTGCACCGGGTTGTGGCGGGTGGTCAAACCGAATCCAGCAAATATTAAGGTTCGGAGCATTTAACCGCCACACCGTCCGGCAATGTGGGTGCCGAACGTTGCCGAGAAGAAGCATGCACATTCGACGCTGGCATGGGCATAGCCGACGACGGGGACCCATTCGGTAACTGCGACCTTGCGCGCAGAACGTCCTAACGTCGGCCAGACCCCGTCTTAGCGCAGCTCCCTCAATGTGCCTTAAACACCACATCAACCCAGTAGTTGGTCGAGCGGTACGTCGAGGAGGGGAAGACTCCACCTGCACCGTAACGGTACAACCCGTTGCCGCCGCCCTCGGCGTTTGACAGAGCATGCAGAGGACCATTCGTGTAAGTAGTCGAAAAGTAGCCTTCATCCAAAGCGTAGCGTCCTACCGTGGTGTGATATGTGACGACATAGACACTATTGACCTTGATGGCTACTGGGTTACCAAAATTCACCTGCTGCCACCCGGAGGCGGTCTCGTTGGTGAAGGTCGCTTGGGCCAGTAACTGCCCAGAACCGCTCCACAGGCGGCCCACATGCGTTCCGGTATTCGTCGTGCCCTTGTAGAAGCGCACGCCGGTGATCAGCCCATCCACGTCGCTGCGAAATTTCATGCCCAACTCGACTGGGCTGCTATCGGATTCCGCTGCGACGCGTGGGGTCGTGGTGTTGTCCCAAAGACTGCAAGGGGTCGAGCAAGCGCCAGTCGTTTTGACGACGGGCTCGTTGGCCGCCTGCTGAAGCTCTGTCTGGGTCAGGGCTCTGTCGTAGACGCGCACCTCGTCGATGAGACCCTGGAAGTATAGGTTTGACCACACCGTGTTGCCGCCGATTCGCAACGGGTTGGTGGTGACATCCAGGTTGCCGGTCTGCGACCGGCTGCCGACCTGAACCCCATTCGCAAACAGGCGTTGGCGTGAGCCGTCATAGGTCGCGGCCAGATGTGTCCAAGCGTTGGTCGGGAGGCGGCTCCCGGCAGTCAATTGCCAGTCGTTGTTGGCGATCCGCACGGTGCTGTTCGGTTGTCCCGCGTCCGAGTTGGCGTTCAGGGAGTAGGCGAGTCCGCCGCTGCGCTCCTTGATGATCAAAGTCTTCCATCCGTTCGCCCACGAGGTCGGATAGACCCAGGCAGACAGTGTCATGCCGTTGGTGAGGTCGAGCGAAGCGCTGTCGGCGATGGTAACCAGACTGTTAGAGCCGTTAAATGAGAGGGCTCGGCCGAACTTGGCTTCACTGGAGCGTGTGGCATTGGAGAGCGAGCCATGGTTGCCGTTGCCGGAGGCATCCAGGACCTGGGTGCCGCTCGTCTCATCGAATCCGTAGGCGGCGACCAGGCCATTCGGGCTATTGTCATCGTCACCTCCGCCGCCGGAGGATGCCGTCACGCTGATGTAGCCGGTTTTGGTGGCTGTCGTGCTGCCGCCTGATCCGGTGACGGTCAGGGTTACGGTATAGGTTCCCGCTGCGTTATAGATCGTGGTTGGGTTTTGCGCGGTGCTCGTGGCGCCATTGCCGAAATTCCATGAACGCGAGCTGATGGTACCCGTGGAGGCATCGGAAAAGGTCACGGCGAGGGGGGCGGTGCCGGTGACGGGAGTGGCGCTGAAGCCGGCCACCGGGGCGGCAGCCGTGACATTGATGGTCTTGCTGGCCGTCTTGGTGACGCCTGCTCCGGTGACCGACAGGACCACCGTCTTTGTCCCGGTGGTCGCGTAGCTCTTGATCACCGATGGCGTCGTCGCTGTGGTGCCGTCGCCCAGGTTCCAGGCGCGGCTCGTCACGGTTCCGGTCGATGTATCGACGAAGTTAATCGTTTGTCCCGGCGTGGCGCTCAGGCTGGAGGCGCTGGAGCCGTTCGCCGTAAAGCTCGCCACGGGTGCTACCGTGGCCGGAGCGACCACTGCACTGACCTCGTTGGAGTAGGGGCTGGTATTGGATCCGGCGTAGGCCTGAGCGGCGAAGTAATAACGGGTCCCGTCGGTGAGTCCCGAGACGGTTCTACTGGTCGCACTGCCGACGTCGACGCTGTTCCCATACTGAGAAGGGCTTGTCCCGTAGAACACGCGATAACCAGCTGCGCCCGAAATCGCTCCCCAGGCGAGGTTGACGCTACCGGCGAAGGCACTTCCCGTGCAGGCAAGCAAGCACAGTGTAACGATGAGAATGGGACGGCGTAATGCCCGAGGCGCGGTTCGGGATGGCGAGTGCGGATAAGACAACATTGTGATCCTCCGAGTAGGAAAGGTATGGCGCGCATGGTCCCTCTGCACCACGAGTCGGAAACTGAGCCAGCCGTCGCGGAGATCCTTGTGCTGGGTCGTCTAGAGCGCTAGCGTGCGCGGAACCCGAGCTCACGCGTTCGGCAATTCTGTCTTCTCAGCGAGGTATCTCGACCGAAGCTTGTTTTCGGAGTCCTGTCGGCCCGAAGCCGACTTCGTTGACTCAAAGCTCCCGAGGCAGAGTGATGCCTGACAGCTGGGTTCGGTGGGCAGCGATGTGGGGGCCTGGCGTGGCTAGCCGCGGGTTTGAGCGATGAGTTGTGGTTGGCGGCGGATAAGCGATATGCGTGCCAACCAGAAAAAAACATTATTAAGGATAGGATTAAGAAAAATCTGCGCGGCGCCTTCGATTCAGGGCGCTCGATATGGCCCGCTTTTGTCGTTGTGCGGCGACATCATTTCATCGGATGTTTTTAAGCACATGTTTACGAGACCGTCTATTGTGTCGCTATTCAACGACGCATGCACGATTTGGCAGTTGTCTCAGCCTAGACATGCGCCAGTTGCAAACGGGGGCTGTCCAATCGATCAATTCTCATGGATGACGGCGGCGAAGAGAGGCCGCATGAAGAGGGCGATGCCGTCAGTTCGCGTTCGACCCGGCATTTACCTCACCCCGACGATTGATGGTGTCGATGAGATCGGGTCGACGAGGCGTTGCACTGGGACTTGATTGGTTGCCTGGCGCTGCGGCGCGACCGGTGGCGGATGACAGGCGCTATGTCCAGAATTGCCACTGTCCGCCGGCGAGCACAGCTAAGGCGATCAGGGCATTAGTGGTCATGTGAGCGAGGATGGCGTCGCCGACATGACCCCGGCGATAGAGGGCGAGGGCGAAGGCGGCGCCTGCGAGGGTTCCTGCAAGCAGGTGTTGATGCAGGAGTCCGAAGAGTAGGGAGGAAGCGATGAACGAGAACCAGGTGAAATAGCCCGGTGAAACCTGTTCGAAGTCACTCGATACCAGCTTGCGAATCAAGTAGCCACGAAACGCGAGCTCCTCGGCTAGGGGGACGGTGATGACGGAGCCAAGCACCCGAAAGATGAGCCAGACGGCTGCCAGCCAGGTTGGCCATTCGCCGAGGCGATCGACCTGCGATTGGCCGTCGCTGCCGCGACTCGGCACGAGGAGTACCCAGATGACAAACACCAAGATCCCGATGGCGAAGGGCTCCCAGGTCCAGGATCCGAACATCGCACGATAGGCGGCGCGGTAGTTCCAGAGGACCGCGCCGGTGACGATGACACCAAGCGGATATAAGGCATTGAAGCCCGCTGAAGCCGCGACGATCAGCATCGTCGAGGCCATCAGCGCCATTAAGGGGAGCAACAGGGCCCATTCAGGCGGCACCGCACTGATTGACTGCGCAGATTCGTGCGGCGCGGCCGAGGACAGCCAGCGATGGGCGATCGCAATCAGACCGAGACTGACCAACGTGAAGGCGATCCATCCGGCCTGCGAGTGAAAGCCGCGTGATGCGATCTCCGGTGAGATCGAGGTGCCGATCACGACCAGGGTCGAGACACGCAAAACATTGGTCAGCCAAATCGTGATGATTCCGATAGGAAATAGAATCAACGCCTTAGGGAATGACAGGCTGTGGCGGAACACCCATAGATAGGCCGAGATAAAGACGCTGATGAGGGCGATACCCTCGTAGCCCGAGCAGACCGGGTAGATCTCGACAACGAAAGCGGTTGATCCCACAAGGCCCGCGGCGGGGTCGTAGGTCATCTCCGGATAGATCGGTGCCAGAAGCAGCGCGCTCAACCTCAGCGTGCCCCCGGCCAGCGGCACCCACAGATTCTGGGCAAGCAGCCCACCCAGCCAAGCCACGATGCCAGCGCTGATCGCGATTACGAGATTGAGCCGATGCTGCCGCAGGATAGTTGTCCACGCCTGAGCCGGACCAATCGTCAGGAGCCAGAACGCAAAGGTCGCGGCTCCTGTGGCGACCCAAGCGACCATCCAGATGACGGACAGGTCGGGCGTACTGCTCGCGGTGCCGAAGCCCACTGACGTCAGGTGCGTGAAGGCAAGCAACGCCACAACGTGGAACACCGCCCAATACTGCCATGCGTAGTCTGTCTGGCGACTCAGCGTATTTAAGGTAGTTCCGAAACTCGCGCTCGCGACGACGAGGAACGCCGCCCCAAAGACAATGGCAGCAGTACGGTGATAACCGTCGTTAAAGATTGTTAAAAGTGGCTGCCATTGTGGAGCCGCGGAGACGTCCGGCGCCGCAAAGGTCGCGGAGACCAAAATCGTCTCCGCGAGCAACACTGCAACCGCCGCAACCCAACGAAGGCTGATGGACGTTGGGGTGCGCGAGCTGACCCGGTCGTGCATTGGCTTAGCCCGTCAGCGTCACGGACGGTTACACCACCGGTTTGTTCTTAACCAGCAACGCTTCGACCTGCCCCGACCGGCGGCGCCGGCCTCGTTCTCCAACAAGCAGTAAAATTCCACCGATCAGTGCGATGGCCTGTATGCCGGATGCGGCGTCGATCTCGGGCGCTTTGATGCTCGGCGGCTTCTTGGGCGGCTTCTTGCCCGACTGGCCAGGCGGGCCGTATGTCGGAGGTGTCCCGATCGGTGTTGTGTGTCCAGGAGGCGTCGCGTATACGCTTGCGCTACCGCATAGCACAATTGCAGCAATCGACATCGCAAGCTGCCTTCTCTTGGTCATCATCCCTTCTCCTCCCAATTTGGCGTGTGTGTCTGGGCTGATTCAGATGCGTCCTACCGACTTAAAGATAGAAACGTTTTACGCATTTTGCAAGGATCGAACGATAGGTGTTATGAATTGAGTAAGCGCAAAACCGCGAACGTTGAGGTTGGTTTGACGGGCGGTTTTGTACGATTATGAGGACAATCCTAGCTCAATATAACGGCCTCGATACTAGAAATTATATCTTTGTTTAAAAACATAAAAATTTCAAATTCCCCTGAGTCCGCTTAATGTTTTAACACTGGTCGTCACCGACTAATTTCGTGTTAACGTAGAAATACGGATACCAGTTTAGGCGCACTGTCGCTAGGATATTAAAGCAGGTATTTCTGACGCTCAGTAGAATCACTGACATTCGGGAGGAAGCGATTCAATCTCAGATCGGAACCGTCCGAAACGGCGAGGTCGACCGACTCAGGCGCCATTGTCAGCCCATTGTCGGGCAAGTGTGATGACTGCTTCGTCTTGACGAATGAATGACATCAATCGGACAACTCTTGCAAATGTGGAACCTGTGGCCGGTTCGTTTTTGTTGAGAGCCCAAAAAGGCACGCCAACGATGTCCGTTGAATGGCCAATACCCTTAGACCGGCGTCTTGCAGTCGCCGTCTTACCCTGGCCTGACGGCCAACAAGTCGAGTGCGGCTCGACGATCCCCGCGGGCTCGCATTCGACGCGCCTTGGCTGATCTGCTTATCCAATGAACATGGTCGCAGCTGCTGTGCGCCAGGTCGTTAAATTAACGGTTGTTGAAATTATCTCGGTGCAGTTGGTGAAACGCCTATGACGCGAGTGAGAGTGTGCACTCGACTCTCTGTGTCACGCGGTTCGGCTCGAACTTCGACCGATTCAGCCGTGCTAAGGCGACGTCCGATGCGGCGGTTCGGTCTGCCGAGGCGCGGCTCAGGTTGTTTTAACGATGGCTCCAGCCGGAGTTGGGGGAGATGTTGAAGACTATCGCGCTAGGTACTGTTCTCGAACTGGATCCATGCTCTGAGCAGGTCCGAACAATGCCATCCGCCAGCGCGTCTTCGTCGCGTTGGTGGGGTGCGTTACTTGTCCTGACCCTTGCGCTCGGCGCGCCTCTCGGCTTTGGGTCCGGCGTCGCTCTCGGGCAGCCGACGCTGGCTGGGCAGGCTGCAGTCGTTGACCTGCGCCCCGTCTTTAACCGGGACGGCTCCAAGCTGGTAAGCGCTGACGCAACGGGTCTAATCAGTGTTCTGGATCTGGACTCCGGCCGAGTGCTGAGGACGTTCGGACGTGATGGAGATGTTGTTGAAGCGCTGGCCTTTAGTGCCGACGGTCGCTATTTGGCTGCCGCGAAGGATGGCGAGGTCACGCTTTGGGGCGTCGGCGATCAAGCCACCTCAAACGCGTTGCCCGTCGGTCAGGGCCGGACGGCAAGCCGACTCGCCTTCAGCCCTGGAGGAGACAGGCTTGCCGCCGTGGTGGATGGCCGCGCGATCCTGACATGGGATCTCGCCGCTAAGGCCGGCAACAACGTGCTGCCGCAAACCGGACAGACTGTAACGGAGATCGCCTTTAGTGCAGACGGGCGCCTCCTGGCCAGTTTTGGACAGGGTCCCGAGATCACCCTGTGGGATCTAGAGACGGGCGAGTCGACCCTGACGCTCTCCAGTCCGACATCTGCCCCGATCACCGGCATTCTCTTCAGTCCTGTCGGCCATATCCTGGCAGTGGCGGACGAGGATGCCTACATCTCACTTTGGGATTTGGAGCGTGACAGGAGCACGGTGCTCGCCGGTCACGCCGACCTGATCAAGCGACTGCGCTTCGACCTTGAGGGATCAACGCTCGCCAGCGAGGGGAGGGACGCACAGCTGATGGTGTGGGGCCTTGAGCTCGGCACCGATCCGGTCGCACTTCCGGCCCGACTTGATGGCTTGGTCACCGGTCTTGCGTTCAGTCCAGACGCGGCGCGCCTGGCCAGCGTCGGCACCGATGGTGAGATTTTGCTCTGGGATCTGGCGTCGGGCGATTTGGTTCGGGTTCTGGAGGGTCACAGGGCTGCGGTGACGGAGCTCGCCTTCGGTCCTTCGGGGCAGGGTCTGGCGAGCATCGGTGCTGACGGGCAGGTGATCGTCTGGGATCTTCTGGACGGCACGCAGCGTCTCGCGCTGCAGCTCTCCGGGTCGACGGCTGAGTCGCAAGCGATCGCGGCGTCGGGGCGCGACGATGGCGGCGTGGTCGACGGTAGTCGTTCCCCCGGTTTTCCGACTGGAGCCGCGGTCATCGACGATTCGGCGCAGTTTGCCGCCCCGGCAGATCGGCCGAGGGTCCGTGGGGTCACGTCGCTCGCCGCCCCATCGGTTGGGTCCGAGTTTGCCAGCGCGAGCTCGGACGGGAGCCTGCGTTTATGGACCGACTCTGGCGAGCCCTTGATGGGCCTCGATGGGCACCCCGGGGCGGTCGCTGCGAGCCTGGTCTACGGCTCCAACAACAAGCAGTTGCTCAGCGGTGGACGGGATACGCAGATTCGCCGTTGGGAGAGGTCAAGCGGTGCGTTGACTCAGGTGCTGCTTGCGCACGAACACCCTATTCGGGCGGTGGCACTTTCCAAAAACGGCAGCGACCTCGCTAGCGCCGGAGAAGAGACCCGCGTGATGTTGTGGGATGCGAAAACGGGCCGGCTCTCGCGGATTTTGAATCGACATCGTGACTTTGTGAACGCCCTTGCCTTCAAGCCTAACGGTAACGAACTGGCCAGCGGCGGTGCGGAGGGCGCGATTCTGCGCTGGGATACACGAAGGGGCGAGCTCATTGATGGGTTGCTCGGACACGCGGGGGCCGTGAACGCACTCGCTTACAGGGTGAACGGCCTGGAGCTGGCTAGCGGCAGCTCGGATACCACGGTCAAACTCTGGGATACCAAAACAGGGCGGCAACTGCGCAGCCTCGGACACCCCGAGCCGATCTATTCGATCGCGATCAGTACCAACGGGAAAGCGCTCGCCAGCGCGGGCGAGGACACACGAATCTACATCTGGGACATCACCGGATCCGGCGCGCTGGTGAAAACCCTCAGCGATGGCGACGGTTTCATCAACACACTGGCGTATCTCCCCAATGGCCGTTTGGTGGCGGGTAGCGATGATGGGTCTATCAGGATATGGGATGTCGAGAGCGGCCGGGTATTGAAGGTCATCGCGCCGGCACCGAACGTGCTGGGTGGGTATCATCCATCCGAGCGCTCCGGCCCCTTGGATCCGCAGCCCAAGGCGCTTGCATCATCCTCGCTTGAGCGTGATGGCGCGTTCGTCCGGATGAAGTCATCGGCCGGTCCGATCGCGCGGTTGGTCGGACGGGTTCTCGACTGGCTGGTTCCATCTGCCGACGCCGCGCCGATTGCGGATCCGAATCAAGGGCCGGGGGGGCCGATTCTCGTCATCACATCGTCGTCGTCAGTCTACGGCAGCTACTACGCGGAGATCCTCAGGGCCGAAGGCTTCAATGCCTTCTCCGTTGCCGGGATCGGGGACGTCACCGCATCGAGTCTCGCCGCGTATGACCTGGTGATCCTGGCGCAGATGCCGCTGTCGGCCGGTCAGGTCACCATGCTCAGCGACTGGGTGACAGTAGGTGGTCAACTCATCGCCATGCGTCCCGATGCCCAGCTTGCGGGTTTGCTCGGGCTCACTGCCACCGGGCAGACCTTGCCGAGTGGTTATCTCGCGGTGAACACAGCGGCGGCGCCGGGCAAAGGCATCGTCGCGCAGACGATGCAATTCCATGGCGCTGCGGCGCGTTTCAACCTCAATGGCGCGACGTCCGTCGCGACACTCTATTCCAATGCGACGACCGCGACCTCCAACCCCGCGGTCACGCTTCGCGCCGTCGGCGCGAATGGGGGCCGGGCTGCCGCGTTTGCCTACGATTTGGCAACCTCGATCGTCTATACGCGCCAGGGTAATCCGGACTGGGCGAATCAAGAGCGGGACGGCTTCGCACCGCAGCGCTCTAACGACAAGTACTATGGGAACACGGTCGCTGATCCCCAACCCGACTGGGTCGATTTTAATAAGGTCGCGATCCCCCAGGCGGACGAGCAGCAGCGTCTGCTGGCTAACCTGATGATTCACATGACACTGGATCGGAAACCGCTGCCGCGCTTTTGGTACTTCCCACGCGGCGAGAAGGCGGTCGTCATCATGACTGGGGACGACCACGGGAATAACGGCACGACGGGGCGTTGGAACGACTTTCTGGCCGCGAGTCCCACCGGCTGCTCGGTGGAGAATTGGGAGTGCGTGCGGGGAACCTCTTATATGTATCCCAACACGCCGATGACTTCCGCCCAGGCGGCCAACTTCGAGGCCCTGGGATTCGAGGTCGGGCTCCACGTCAATACCAACTGCGCCGACTACGATCAGGGCCAACTCGAGCAAATCTATACCCGGGATATCAATGACTTCACCGCGATGTGGCCCAGTGTCCCGCGACCTACGACACAACGGCATCATTGTATCGCCTGGACGGACTGGGCCACTGCAGCAAAGGTACAGTCCGCTTTCGGCGTGCGTCTGGACACCAGCTATTACTTCTGGCCGCCGGTCTGGGTGCTCAATCGCCCGGGCTTTTTCAATGGTTCCGGACTACCCATGCGTTTTGCCGATCTGGACGGGACGCTGATCGACGTCTATCAGGCCGCGACACAGATGACGGACGAGTCGGGCCAGCAGTACCCCTTCACCATCGATACCCTCTTGAACCGGGCCTTGGGTGCAGAGGGCTATTACGGTGCCTATGTTGTTAATGCCCACACCGATCTGGCTGTTATACCGGAGTCGACAGCGGTGGTTGGCTCCGCACTCGGCCGGGGCGTCCCGATCATTAGCAGTCGTCAGATGCTGACATGGCTTGATGGGCGCGACAGCTCCTCGTTCGGATCGATCAGCTGGAACGGCACGACGCTGAGCTTTGACGTGACGGCCGGAGATGGCGCGAATGGCTTACAGGCCCTGGTGCCGCTGAGCACCGCGGCCGGCGTTGTCAATGGTATCCAGCGCAATGGAGTCAGCACGGCGTACAACGTCGTGTCGCGCAAAGGGGTCGACTATGCGAGCTTCACGGCGACCAGCGGAGCCTATACGGTGAGCTATGCCGGTGATGCGACGGCTCCGGCCGTGGTGTCACGGTCCCCCGACCCCGGTGCGACCAATGTGAGCCGGGGTACCGCTGTCGCGGCGACCTTCAGCGAACCCATGAATCCGGCGACCATCACCTCGGCCAGCTTCCAACTGCGTGGCGCGACAGGCAGCGCGGTGGCGGCGACAGTCGCTTACAACGCGGACACACGCACGGCGACCCTAACGCCTTCCAGTGCGCTGTCATCCGATACTGCCTATGAGGCGACCCTGTCCTCGACTGTGACTGATCTGTCGGGTAACACCCT
Organism: Thiocapsa sp.; assembly: GCA_041741175.1. Lineage (GTDB taxonomy): Bacteria > Pseudomonadota > Gammaproteobacteria > Chromatiales > Chromatiaceae > Thiocapsa. The sequence continues at coordinate 49,759 of JBGSKP010000617.1, forward strand.
GGCTGGCGACGTCTCCTGGAGCTTCACCACTGAGCCGCCCTTGAATTGTCCCTGCAGCGTCTGGGACAGCTCGGACACGCCAGCGACGGCGTCATCATCCGATCCAAATGCGGTGGAGCTTGGGGTCAAGTTCCGCTCCGAGATCGCTGGCTACATCACCGGAATCCGCTTTTACAAAGGAGCCCTCAACACAGGGACCCATGTGGGCAATCTCTGGAGCGGCGACGGGACGCGGCTTGCGACGGCCACCTTCACCAACGAGACGGCCACAGGTTGGCAGCAAGTGGATTTCCCCGCGCCGGTTGCGATTAGCGCAAACACTGTTTACGTAGCGTCCTACCATGCGCCTAACGGCGGCTATGCGTTCAATGGCAACTTTTTCGCGACATCCGGGGTGGATAAATCGCCGTTGAGACTGCTTTCCAATAGCGAAGGCGGCGGCAATGGCGTTTACCGTTATGGCGCATCGGACTTTCCGACGCAGAGCTGGAACGCCTCGAATTATTGGGTGGATGTGGTCTTCAACGACTCGGCGGGACCGGGTCCGGTCGACACGACTCCACCGACCGCGCCGACCAACCTGACGGCGAGCGCCGCGGGAAGCACGGCGATTGCTCTGATCTGGACGGCCTCGACGGATAATGTCGGTGTGACCGGCTATCGGGTGGAGCGCTGTACCGGTACAACCTGCACGGATTTTGCCGAGATCGCGTCGGTGACCGGTACGAGTGCCGAGGATACCGGGCTCACCGCATCCACCACCTACCGCTATCGGGTACGGGCGACGGATGCGGCGCAGAATCTGAGCCCCTTCTCGGCCATTGTCCAGGAGACCACGGGGACGGCGGCGGACACCACGCCACCGACGGTGACCTCGGTCACGCCCGCCGACGGGGCGACGGGCATCGGGGTGGGTACGACGGTCACGGCGGTCTTCAGCGAAGCCATGGATCCGGCGACCATCACTCCCGAGAACATCACCCTGCGCACTGCCGGTAACACGTCGGTACCTGCCGCGGTGAGCTATGCGGCCGCTACGCGCACGGCGACCTTGACGCCGAGCAGCGCCCTGAACGCCTCCGTCACATACACCGCTTCGGTCAAAGGCCCGGATGGGGTGGCGGACATCGCCGGAAACGCACTCCAGGCAGACTACACTTGGTCCTTTGCCACCGCGTCGGGCGGTGGCGGCGTTTGTGACACCCCGTGCAGCCTCTGGGGTGCTACGGCAACCCCCGGTGTTTTGGCTGACTCCGACACCAGTCCGGTCGAGCTGGGCGTGAAGTTCCGCAGCGAGGTGGATGGCTTCATCACCGGGCTGAGCTTTTATAAAAGCGCGCAGAACGCCGGTCCGCATGTCGGCAGCCTCTGGAGTCTCGGTGGGCAGTTGCTGGCACAAGCGACCTTTGTGAACGAGACGGCCTCCGGCTGGCAGCAGGTCGAGTTTGCCGCGCCGGTGGCGATCCAGGCCGGCACCGTCTATGTGGCGTCCTATCACACGACGGTGGGTCGTTATTCGGTCGATGAAGGCTATTTCACAACCGCCTATACCAATGGTCCGCTGCGCGCCTTGGCGAACGGCGAAAGCGGAACCAACGGGGTCTATCTCTACGGGCCCGGAGGCTTCCCGACCAACAGCTACCAGGCATCGAACTACTGGGTCGATGTGGTGCTGTCGACCAGCGTGGGACCGGATGTCACGGCGCCACAGGTTTCGACAACCCTGCCCGTCGACGGGGCGACCAACGTCTTGACCGGGACCGATATCAAGGCGACCTTCAACGAGCCGATCGACTCCGCCACCATCGGCAGCGCGACCTTTCAGTTGAGAACCGCCGCATCGGCGCCGGTCGAGGCCACTGTCATTTATGACGGAGCGACCCGGACAGCGATCTTGACACCGAATGCGGCGCTGTCTCTCAACACCCAGTACACGGCGACCGTCACGGGCGGTGCGAGCGGCGTGAAGGATGTCGCCGGCAATGCGTTGGCCGCGGATGTGACCTGGAGCTTCTCCACGGCGGCAGCCGACCCCTGTGCTGCGCCCGCCAATGCCGTAGTCGCCGAGAACTGTCTCGCCGGGAATCCACTGCTCGAGTGGGATGTTACGGGTGCCGGCGATCCCTCGATCCAGGGTTTCGCCACCGATATCAGCGTTGACCGGAGTCAGATCGTCGACTTCAAAATCAGCACACCGGCCAGCGCCTATCGGCTGGACATTTACCGCCTGGGCTATTACGCAGGCGATGGGGCGCGCAAGGTCGACACCCTGCTGCCCTCGGCCAGCCTGCCGCAGAATCAGCCGGCCTGCCTGACCAACATCACGGGCTTACTTGATTGCGGCAACTGGGGTGTCTCCGCGTCGTGGAGCGTCCCGGCGAATGCGGTCTCGGGCATCTATTTCGCCAAGGCGATTCGTGAAGACACCGACGGGGCAAGCCACATCGTGTTCATCGTCAGAGACGACGACGGACGCTCGGACATCCTCTTTCAGACCTCCGATACGACCTGGCAGGCTTACAATACCTGGGGTGGCAATAGCCTCTATACCGGCACCGGGCCGGGAACCGGGGGCGGCGCGGACGGGCGCGCCTACAAAGTGAGCTATAACCGGCCATTCAATACGCGGAGCGTCGATGGGGGGCACGACTGGCTCTTCTCGGCGGAGTATCCGATGGTGCGCTGGCTAGAGGCCAATGGCTTCGACGTCAGCTATTTCACTGGAATCGATAGCGACCGCTTCGGCTCCCTGATCCGGAACCACAAACTCTTCCTGTCGGTCGGGCACGATGAGTATTGGTCCGAACAGCAACGCGCCAATGTCGAGGTCGCCCGTGATGCCGGAGTCCATCTGGCGTTCTTCAGCGGCAATGAGGTCTTTTGGAAGACACGCTGGGAATCGAGTATCGATCCGTCACAGACCGATTACCGCACCCTGGTCTGCTACAAGGAGACCCATAACTATCCCAGTAACGCGGATCCCGAGGGAGGGACTTGGACCGGCACCTGGCGTGATCCACGCGACGCCACGAAGGACGGCGGGCGACCGGAAAACGCGCTGACCGGCACTATTTTTACAGTCAACGACGGTGCGACCACGCAGATCAGAGTCCCCGCCGCAGACGGCAAGATGCGATTCTGGCGCAACACCGGCATCGCCGACCTGGCTGCGGGGAGCACGGCAACCCTGCCGCGAGGCACCCTGGGTTATGAATGGGATGAAGATCTGGACAACGGATCCCGACCGGCGGGCCTGATCCGGATGTCGACCACAACTGTCTCCGGCGCTCCGGTGTTGACCGATTTAGGCTCGACGTATGGGTCGGGGACGGCCACCCATCACCTGACACTCTACCGGGCAACCAGCGGTGCCTTGGTGTTCGGTGCCGGAACCATTCAGTGGCCCTGGGGCCTGGACCGCAACTACGACGATGCGCGGGGTCTCGGCGGGGACCCCGTCGATCCGCGGATGCAGCAGGCGACCGTGAACCTGTTCGCGGACATGAACGTCCAGCCGGCGACGCTGCGATCGGACCTCGTCGCGGCGACGGCGTCGACGGATGCCGCCGCCCCGAGCTCGACGATCAGCGCCCCGGCATCCGGGGCCAACCTGGCGATTGGTACCGCGGTCACGATCAGCGGCACGGCAACGGATGTCGGTGGCCTGGTCGGGGGCGTGGAGGTGTCCGTTGATGGCGGGCTGACCTGGCACCCTGCGACCGGTCGTGCAAGCTGGAGCTATCTCTGGACGCCCATGGCCTCGGGAGCAGTGACCATTCGAAGCCGTTCAGTGGATGACAGCGGAAACCTGGAAACACCCAGCGCAGGCGTCGCGGTCACGGTTGGAACAGTCGTCGACACCACGCCACCGACCGCGCCGACCAACCTGACGGCGAGCGCCGCGGGAAGCACGGCGATTGCTCTGAGCTGGACGGCCTCGACGGATAATGTCGGTGTGACCGGCTACCGGGTGGAGCGCTGTACCGGTACAACCTGCACGGATTTTGCCGAGATCGCGTCGGTGACCGGCACGAGTGCCGAGGATACCGGGCTCACCGCATCCACCACCTACCGCTACCGGGTACGGGCCACGGATGCGGCGCAGAATCTGAGCCCCTACTCGGCCATCGTGCAAGCGACGACGGGGACGCCGGCGAGTTCCGTCCTGCCGTTCTCTACCTCGGGGAACACCAATCCGCCGGCTGTGACGGGTACCGCAGACAATGCAGACGTCTACAGTTGGAATGGCGGGTCATTCGCACGTGCGTTGGACGTGACCACTGTTGGAGTGCCAGGCGCCGCAAACCTGGACGCCCTATGCCTCCAAGGGGGTGTGTACTACGTCTCTTTTGCGGCGGATCTAGCCATCCGTGGTGTGACCTACCAGGATGAAGACGTGGTGGCCTACGAGCCTGTGACAGACTCATGGAGCCTCTACTTCGACGGGACGGCGAGGGGTCTCACTGCGGGGAACCTGGACATCGACGCCGTTGACGTCGTGGACGGCATCCTGTTCTTCTCGACCCTTGGCAACACGAACCCGCCAGGGGTCAGTGGGACGGCCGATGACGCCGACATCTATAGCTGGAATGGTTCGGCCTTCACGCGTGTGCTGGACGTGTCGGCCATCGGAGTGCCGGCCGCGGGCACGGCAAACGTGGATGGTTTGTCGGTGCGTGGTGGGATCTACTACCTGTCGTTTACGACGGACGTCACGATCCTCGGAGTGACCTATCAGGACGAAGACATCCTGGCCTACAACCCCGCCACGAATACGTGGAGCCTCCACTTCGACGGCACAGCGCTTGGATTGACCGCCAACAACCACGACATCGACGCTCTTCATGTCCCCTAGGAGAGCACGACATGAGCCGGTGAGCACCTGTGGTGATGACGCTCCCTCCAGGTTGGGCTGTTCATGATGCCGGCTCGATCTGGTCAACGAACCGCGCGTTCGGACGGCGGCGTTGATTGTGATCCCGTCCTCGACTTGTCCTCCAGGCGCGTGACCCCGCTTCGGCGGTGTCACGGACGCATCCGGCGCTCTGCGACAGGGGTGCCCTCGGCGGCGCTTAGGATCAAGGTCCAGATACTCAGCCTCGCTTGTGTGCTTGTTTGGACGGTCAGTCTCGGCAGTATGACGGGCCTGACCCACGCGACCGAGCCCCCGGACACGGTCAAGCGTGTCGCTCAAGGTGTCGTTTTAATAAGGGGTTACATGGGGTTGGAAGGCGACAAGCCGTTCGTTGAGGCGAGCGGCTACATCATCGAAGACGACTCTGTGATTTCTGTCAACAATGTGTTCACGGATGTCGAGAATCGCCAGCTTTGCGAGCGCTTTCGACTGCGTTTCATCGACGGACGTGAAGCCGATGCTCGCGTGCATTCAGTTGATCCGGTCCTGAATCTGATTCTGCTCAAAGCAACCGATCTCTCTGACGGCACATGGTCCGAATCCTCTGCCAATACATTAAGATCCGGGGATAAGGTTGTCGCGCTGGCAGGTGGCGGATCACTGTCCCGCATTCCTTATACCTTTGGGTTTGTAAGGGCCAGACATAAAAAATCGGTATACGGTGCTGGCCTCGGCGACATGTTCATCGATTCCCATATTCGGTTGCCGACCCACGGCGATGGCGGCCCGCTGTTGAACGAGCAGGGAGCGGTCATCGGCATCAATACACCCAATATCCACCGCCCGGCGTCCGAAGCGAGTGACCCGGAGGAAGCGCACGCCTTGCCGATCCAAATCGCCCGGGGTTTCGTCAAGATGTCCAGCGAATTCCCGACCGCAGAACAGTCCTGGATGGGCTTAGCCTTTCGACCTCTTAGCCCTGACGAAAAACGCCTCGCGTACGGGACTCTCGGAATCAGCGCTGGTATCTTTGTCGACTATGTCTGGAGCACTGGTCCCGGGGCGAAAGCCGGCATCGCTGCAGGTGACGTGGTGGTCAGCGTGAATGGTCGGGTGCTTAAGCATCTCCATGAGCTGGATCGTTTGCTATTTGAGCTACAGCCCGGGAACACGGCAGAGATCGCGCTTCTGCGCCAAGGCACCGGGTTTTTGAGAACGATGACCCTGGAAGAGCGGCCCCGTTGGGCAGGCTATGCGAATTGGCAGCTTCCGCAACTAGGGCCGGCAGATGGCGAGCAGCGCGATGCGGAGCCGCAACCCTGAACAGGGAGGCACATCACTAAATCGATGGCGTGATTGAGCATGCAGACCTTCATAGAGACCTTTTGGGGCATCCTGCTGGAGATCTCTCCGTTTGTGATGCTGGGCATGCTTGCCGCCGTCCTGTTACACGAAGGCTTGGCCCGCTTTCATAGGCTCAGGAGCTTTGCCGTCAAGCGCAATTTCTGGAGTCTTAGCGTCTTCAACTTCGCGGGCTTCACCTTGCCGATCTGCTCCTGCGGGGTGGTTCCGTTGGCGGTGGCCCTCAAGCGGCAGGGGGTTCCTTTCGGAAATCTCTTCTCCTTCGTGTACTCCGCACCAGCCACCTCGATCGCCGCGGTGATCCTGAGCGCGGCGGTCCTCGGGCTCGATTTCACGCTCTTCTACGTGGTTGGTGCCCTGCTGTGCGGCTATGCCGTGGGCGGCGCATTTTACCTGATCGACCGCCGGTTGGTTTCGAGCTCGACTGGGGAGGGCATATATCTCTGCGACACTCTCTCCGACAGCACTGAAGCGTCACCTAAGACACATGGATTTCTTGTCCGAGCAGTGCGCTGGGGTACGCTCACCTACGGAAGTCGTATCGCATTCGATTTGCTCGTCGGACTGTCGTTGGCCGCTTTGCTCGTCAGCACCTACTCCGTTCAGTCTCTCGGAGACTGGATTGGCGAGTTGGCCTATTGGGAGGCGGCGATACTGATGATGATTATCGCGATTCCTCTATACGTTTGCTCTCTACCTGGAATTATGGTCGGCGGCGCCTTGGTCCTGGGCGGATTGACGCCTGCATTGGTTTGGATCTTTCTGATGGCGGGCCCCGTGACGAACCTTGGTGACATCAACGTCCTACGGCGTAACTTGGGTTGGCGCCATACCCTGCTCTATGTCGCTCTCGTGGTGGGGCTGACCATGCTTTGGGGCTGGGTGATCGAGGTGAATCTGGAATGGAACGCTGTCTGGTCGCACACGCGCGAATATTACGCGACCAATCTAACCATTGAAGGCCCGACTGGTGGCATTGTAGGCGCGCTGAACGAAACACCTGGATGGGGATTGCCCCGCGAGATCCACTACGCTGCGGTCCTGTTGCTTGTGTTGCTCACGCTCCATGGGGCCTGGCTCACGATCAGGGAGTCTTGGTCCAGTCCCTGCTTACATTGCAGACATTTTCAGCAGGATCTGCGTCTGAATCCCGCAATCTGCAGCCAGCCGTGCTGGAAGAGTCGGCTGGTGCGAGGCATTAAGAATGCCCGTGGAACCTGGCGCGGCACGGGTGTGACAATTGAGAGAGTGGGCGGCTCCAGGGAAACGAATGTGGAGCAGAATGGATCCGGTCAATAACCAGCATGCTGGGCCCTGTCTTCAAAGCCCCGACAGACTGTACCCTGATCATCAGAGTCGACGACGGCCGTCGCGAAATGCTTTCGACTCGGCTCGGGCGCTGATAGGTGCCTGTGAACGGTTTCAAGTCTGTGGAGTCTTGGCTCGGGCGATGGTCAAGATCGGGCGCCGTGCGGGACGGTCCCCGAGCCTCGTGGTCCAGCGTCTGGGCCTGGTCGCGTGGCTCTTCGCATTGGTGTACGCCAGCGGGTCGATCGCGGCTTGCATGGATTGTCATCAAGGTCTCGAATCCATTGCGGTTGGTGCGATGGCGAAGCAGATTGCCCGGCTCGGACGGCGCCATAATGACGCCGGCGGTTGCGTCGTTTGCCACGGAGGGGATCCGTTGGCCGACGACAAAGACCGTGCACACCGTGGGGCCCCGTCAGGGTTGACTGCCGAAGGTGGCCCGGCGGACTTCAATCCGGACCCAGGCGAGACGTGGGTTGCCGAACGGAGCTGTGGGCAGTGTCACGAAGGCTACGCCGAGCGTGGGCGAAAGTCCGTCAAGAGCACTGGCGTCGGAGCGATCGAGCGCGACCAGTGTGCTTTTGCATGGGCAAACAGGATCTCCGATGGTCAAGGGTCAAGCCGATTCGGGCTTTACGCGATGTTAGACGAGGATGGCCCCTTACCAGTGGTCGGAACCCCTGAATACAAGTTGGTGATCGAATCCCTCATGGAGCTTGAGCCTGACCTCTTTCTACGTGAGATCAAGGCATTACCATCCAATCCAGAGGGTTGGTCCGCACAGAACTCCGCGCCATCCTGCACGGATTGTCACGGAGCGGCGCAGCGGGACCGGTGGCGATCCGGTTGTTCAGTGTGCCATATGGCCTATGGGACGTATCAGGGCCATGATCCAACGATTGATAGGGCCAGTCCCGATACGATGATCGTCCACCGGATTCAGGGTGTGACTGCCAGCCGCGTCAGACTCTCGAACGGCTCGGAGATGATCGTTTCCGGTATTCCTTTGGCGACTTGCTTCCGATGTCATGTCGATCCCCGGCTCGTCAGTACCAACAGGATCGGTGATGCGCATGTCCACTATGGCGGGGAGCCAGTTGGTTCAGGGAGTCAGCTCCTTTGCCAGGACTGCCATACATCGATCGAGATGCACGGGGATGGGAATCTTCCGGCTATAAGCGCGGCCCAGATCGAGATACGCTGTGAAGATTGCCATGGCACCACGGATCTGTTCCCCTGGGAGCTTCCCCTGGGTATCGGAGAGCTGGAACAATCTACTGCGGGTGCGTCCCTGAGGCCCAGGGGCACGCTGCTCGATCAAAGTTCTACCGCGCAAAACGGTATCGCAACCGCTGATGGATTGCTTCTTACCTCTAGGGGTAACCCCTTCGGAAACGTCGTTCGAGACGGCAACCGAGTGTTTCTCTATTCAGTGTCCGGTGACGTCCATGAAGTTACTCTGCTGAAGTCGCTTGGAAAAACCCGATCTTGGCAGTCGGAGCTGAGCAAGGAGGTCAAATCGGCCCCTGCCAATCATCGTGATATGGCGTGCGCTGATTGCCACGCGGACGGGTTGCCAACCTGCTTGGGTTGTCACGATGGAGCAGGAGAAGAACGGGCTGAATCGGGCACTGCGTCTGGCTTCTGATCAAACGCATTCGATCTCGACGACGTTTCCCGCGTTTGTCGCGCCGATCCCTCGACTGCCGATCGCAGCCGGAACGGCGCCGGTGCGTATCCAGCTGATTCAGATGACAATCCCATGAACCGATATGGCACCGCCTTCAGCCGGGAATGCCGGTTGGTATGGTTCCAAGTTTCGTGACGATTTTGACCCACAACTCATCGAGTGGCATCACAAAAATCTGCAACGCGACGATGCCCAGGAGAACGACCGCGGTGGATCCGAGCGCAAATCCGACGCGCTTGAGGTGCGAGCGTCGTAGATCCTCGTCGGTCTCGATGAACGGGATGACCGCCATGGGCAGTTTGCCTGTCACGCCTTGCATCGCGCGGGTCGAATAGATCCGACCGTCGATAAACTCCAGGCCCGCAACAACACCAAGACCTCCGCCAACCGCCGATCCAAAGCAGAGGAGCATGACTTTGAGCAGGTTCGGGCTGTGGGGCTGATCGGGAACGACCGGCGGCTCGATCAGCACATAGCGCTCACCCTTGCTTTCCGATTCCAGAGACTCGGCAAGAACAGCCTCCATGTGTTTGCTTCTGACCTGCTTGTACTTGTCGACCGCGCCTTCGTAATCGCGAGTAATGAGCCGATACTCACGCTCGATCTTTGGCCCTTCGGCGACACGCGACTCGATGCTGAGGAGGCGTTCTTCCAAGGCATCTCGCGTCTTGCGAAGTGCTTCGAGCTTCGACCGGTTGGCGGAAAGTTGTGACTCCATTTGAATATAGAGTGGATTATTTGCATCGGCGACGCTGGTTGTCTTGTTGGTGTTTCGTGCGAAGCGAGAAGAGCGCAGCTTCTGCTCGGTTGCAGCGATTTGCCGCTCCAATGCCTTGACGTCCGGGTGTTCACTGGAACGTCGACTCTGCAGCTCAGATAACGCCTTACGTTGGTCGGCCAACAGGCGATTCAGGTCACTCGTGGCTTGATCTCCGACCTCGCGACGCAGGGCATCGACCTCGCGTTCGATGGCGATTCGGTCCGGATGGACGTCGGAGTAACGCGAGCTTAGACGCAACAGCTCGGTTTCGAGTGTCTCAAGCCGAACGGCCGGGCTGACGTTACTCTCGGATGACTCGGAGGAGACCGAGATGCGGGGGTTCAACTTGCCAAGCTCCGATTGGAGATAGACTTGATTGACCTCGAGTGTCTGAATCTCTTGATTGGTCTGATTCAGACGGTCTTCCGTGCGTTGTAAGAGTTGCACGTTGACATCCATCATCTCGGGAATGGCGTCGCCATGCTGCTCCTTAAAGCTCGCGAGCTTGGCTTCGAGCGTGCTGACTTGCTCGGCGAGCTTGGTTGATTCCTGGTCAAGGAAGCGAGATATCTCCTGTGTCGTGCGCTTGCGTTCCCGCACATTCTCATCCAAAAACAACGCGGCAAGGTCGTTGGTTACCTGCTGCGCAAGTGTCGGTGAATCGGCTTCATAGGAAATCGAAAAAGCGATTGCACCATCGCCGGAGTTAGCGCTGATCGTTTCGACGTAAATGTCCTGGCGCATCCTGTCGATCGCGCTTGCGATGCCCCGGTGGTGACGCAGATCGGCGTAGATGTCATACCGCTCGATAATTGGAGTGAGATTCTCTGTCGTCGTAACGCGCTGTTTAATGAGTTCAATCCGCCGATCAGCATAGGTTGTGATGGTCGAGCGTACGAGATCCATGGGGATTTCCTGCTGCTCGATCAGGATCGTTGCAGTTGATCGATAAAGAGTCGGCAAGGTAACCGCGATACTGATAGCGACGATGAATATCAGGATGGCGGGGATGATAAATTGCCACTTGCGTCGTTGGAGAATGGCAAGGTAGTCAGCAATTGAAAGTTGTTGTTGTTCCATCATGGCGTTTCCAGCGATTCAAGACAGTGATGCCGATCTGGATCATGGGCGACCAGGGCTTGGGTCGAGAGTCGGTAGTTCCGAGAACCTCCTTGTGGTTAACGCTGGGTACCAAAACGGGTGCCAATGGCGTACCAATGTGTATCGGCGCGTTTCGCGCTTCGTCTGCCAACCCTGCTAGGCCAGCAGCAGAGCTGAGTCGCTCACGAGTCCTGAGTCGAAGCCCGCTGATCGTTGCACACGAGCTGAGCCGCCGGGCGGGGAGCGATTTCGGCATCGTGGGCCGCTGACGTCTGTCGTCCGCTTGCATGCCGATGCCTGGGCGAGCCCGCGCCGTACGGTGCTTATTTAACCTCCAAGAGTGTGAGCCACTTCCCACTTTTCAGTCCTGCCTGCCGAAAGACTCGGGCGCTTTTGCAAGATGCCAACGGCATCACGTTGCCGCCGTACCCCGAAGCCTAGAGTGACGGTGTAAGCCAAAAACGTCGCTCGTTCAGTCCACTTCCGTGACTACGTCATTGGTTGAATCAGAACCATACGTATAACTACTTAATTGATTCCTGGCCGGTCAAAAAAGCGCCGTCCGGCAATGCAGTAGCGATAACGCCCTATGGTTTCAAGCGCAATCACCAATGGCCACGTCCTAAGGGTACACCATGGCCAGACTGCATACAAATACACCCACCGGGGTTTCTCTTAGGCCGAAGCCCTCGCCGAAGCCATCAAAAGCGATCAGACTTGCGAGTCCGTTTTTGTCCTTTCTTTCGCTGATTATCGCTTCAAGCGGTATCTGGGCCGGCGATCTCACACTGGCGTGGACAACCATTGCGGAGCCGGGGCTCACGGGATACGAGCTGCAGTATGGCGGACAGAGCGGTCAATACCAGACAACGATCCAGACTACCGCGACGCAACATAAAGTCACCGACCTGACCGCCGGTAATACTTATTATTTCGCGGTCAAAGCTGTGCATTCGGATCGCTCCCTCGACAGTGTCCTCTCCAATGAAGTCAGCGCCACGATTGCGGCGGCACCCGGTGATACCACGGCGCCGACGGCGACCTCCGTGACGCCCGCCGACGGTGCGACGAATGTCGCGGTGGGCACGGCTGTGACGGCTGTGTTCAGCGAGGCGATTGATTCCGCCAGCCTCACGAGCAGCACCTTCGAGCTGCGTGACGCCGGCAATGTGCTGATTCCGGCTGCCGTGACCTATGCCGCGACCACGCGGACGGCGACGCTGCGGCCGAGCAGCGCGCTGATCGCGTCAAGGACGTATCGGGCAAAGCTCAAGGGCGGCACGGCGGGTGTGAAAGATCTGGCGGGCAATGCCTTGGTTTCGGATGTCGCCTGGTCTTTCGCCACGGCCCAGGCGGGCGGCGCTGTCTGTGCAACGGGCTGCACGGTCTGGATGAGCTCGAACATTCCGAAAACCCTGGCCGATTCCGACACCGCGGCGGTCGAGCTCGGCGTGAAGTTCCGCTCCGACATCGCCGGGTTCGTGACCGGTATCCGCTTCTACAAAGGCAGCGCCAACACGGGTACGCATGTGGGCAGCCTCTGGGCCGCCAACGGAACACGCCTGGCGAGCGCCACCTTCGTAAACGAAGTCGCGACTGGTTGGCAGCAGGTCAACTTTGCAACGCCGGTAGCAATCAGTGCGAATACCCTGTACGTCGCGTCGTACCATGCGCCCAAGGGCGGTTATTCGATCGATACCGAGTACTTTGCGTCCGCAGGGGCGGATAAGGCGCCCTTGCATTTCCCGGCGGGCAGCGCGAGCGGCGGTAACGGGGTGTACCGCTACGGCACATCGGGCTTTCCGAATCAAAGCTGGAATTCTTCCAATTATTGGGTCGACGTGGTCTTCAGCGACGCGAGTGCCGTGTCCGCGCCGAAAGCCGCCTTTACGATGACCAGGACGCAGGGTGTCGCGCCCTTGACGGTTGGTTTCACCGACACATCTACCGGACAGATCGACAGTTGGAGTTGGAATTTCGCCGACGGTGTGACAAGCACGCAAGCCTCGCCGAGCCATACATTCAACCAACCCGGCAACTACTCGGTGACGCTCAAGGTCAGCGGACCCGGTGGGCCGGCAACCGCCACGGCGGTCGTCAGCGTGGCCGAGCCGACGCCTGCGCCGGTGGCCGATTTCGCGGCAAGCGTCACTACCGGTCTTGCGCCGCTGAGCGTCAGCTTCTCGGATCGGTCAACCGGTAATGTCACGGGTTGGAACTGGGATTTCGGGGACGGCGGCGCCAGCACCGCAGAGCAGGCCGTGTATACCTACAGGACTCCGGGAATCTATTCCGTCAGCCTCACGGTCAGCGGTGTCGGTGGATCCGATACAGTCACCAAGAACCAACTGATCAGCGTTTCCGGACCGGCGCCGGTCGCTGACTTCGAGGCGGCGATTCGCCAGGGGCTCGCGCCCTTGAGTGTGGCCTTCCAGAACCTCTCAACCGGCCGGATCGCGACGGTACGCTGGGACTTCGGTGACGGGACAGGCAGTGATGCGCAAAGCCCCGTGCATGTCTACAGCAAAACAGGTCGCTATGACGTCGCCGTGACCGTGACCGGGCCGGACGGCAGCGATACGGAGCGCAAGCTGGCCTTTGTCGACGTGACCCAGGGGCAGTCATCGGTGCTCGAAGTCGGCGACGTCCTGGTCAACCACACCTGGCAATGGGTGGCGTTTGCCCGTCCGTTCGTCACCCCGATCGTGGTGGCCAATCCGCCGAGCGCCAGTGATGCCGCTCCGGCCGTGGTGCGTATCTCGGGCGTGGAGTCGACTGGCTTCTGGATCCGGATCCAGGAGTGGGATTACCTGGATGGCACCCATGCGTTCGAGACGGTGAGTTATCTCGTGATGGAGCAGGGCAGTCACCTGTTGCGCAACGGCGAATGGATCGAGGCGGGTCAATTCATCCAGGGCGGACGCGCGCTCTCGTCCATCGGGTTCGCCGGGTCGTTTGCGACGGCACCGGTGGTCATGGTCTCGGTGACCAGTAACAACGACGCCAAAGCGGTGACGACGCGGGTTCGCAACGTGACACGCGACGGCTTCGAGTTGCGGCTCAACGAGCAGGAGTCCATCACGGTCGGGCATGGCGCGGAGAAGATCAGCTACATCGCCTGGCCGCTGTCCGAGGGCACCTTCCAGGGGCTGACGTTTGCGGTTCGCAAGAGCGGAAACACGGTGACACATCAGGTCTCCAAGCTGGGCTTCGGCAGCGGATGGAGCCAGGCGCCTGCCTTCCTGGCGCAGATGCAGACCATCAACGGCGGTGATACCGCGGCGCTGCGTTACCGTGACCGCTCAACCACCGGCGTGGATGTCTGGGTGCAGGAGGAGAAGTCGAAGGATGTTGAAGTCACGCACGGGAAGGAGACGGTTGGCTGGATCATCTTCGACGACATTGAGTGATGTCGTGAGCGGGTGAGTCGCGTCCGGGGCGTTTGAGTTGGTCGGCGCCCCGGCGCGCGTTGAGTGGGCGGTAGATTCGACGGTCTGGTTTGCGCTCTAATCGATCAATGAGCCAACCGAACGATGATCAAGATGTCGAGGATCCGCAGGAGTCGGGCGCGCCGGCCCGAGACCTGCTTCCTGCCCGAGACCTGCTCGAGGGCATTCCCCAAGGCCCCGGTGTTTACCGGATGCTTGACGCCGAGGGCACTGTGCTTTATGTCGGCAAGGCCAAGAATCTCAAGCGACGGGTGTCGAGCTATTTCAGTCGGGCACTGACACGCCGCCTTCAGGTGATGGTGTCACAGATCGCCGACATCGCGGTCACGGTCACCCGCACCGAGGGGGAGGCATTGCTCCTTGAAAGCAACCTCATTAAATCTCTGCGACCGCGTTTCAACGTCCTGTTGCGCGACGACAAGAGCTATCCCTTCATCTATCTCAGCACACAGGACGCCTTCCCGCGTCTTGCCTTCTATCGGGGGCCACGCCAGGCCAAGGGGCGGCTCTTCGGACCCTACCCAAGTGCCTGGGCGGTGCGTGAGACACTGCAGCTGCTCCAAAAGCTGTTTCCGGTGCGCCAATGCGAGGACAGCTTCTTTAGCAACCGCTCGCGGCCCTGTTTGCAATACCAGATCAAGCGCTGCAGCGGACCCTGCGTCGGGCTCGTCAGTTCCGATGCTTATGCGCAGGATGTCGCCCACACCATCCAGTTTCTCGAGGGTCGGGCCGAGGAAGTGATCGCCGACCTGGGGCGTGGTATGGAGCAGGCTGCAGCCGCTCTTGAGTTCGAGCGTGCCGCCGTGCTGCGCGATCAGATTGCAACCCTCGGTCGCATCCAGCAACGCCAGTATGTGAGCGGCGAGGGCGGCGACCTGGACATCATCGCCTGCGCACAGGCGGGGGGGGCGAGCTGCGTTCAGGTCTTCTTCATCCGCGCCGGGCGCAATCTCGGCAACAAGGCGTTTTTCCCGAAGGCGCCCGAGGAGACGGACGATGCCACACTCTTGGCCGGATTCCTCGCGCAGTTTTATGCGGACAAACAGATCCCTCCCGAACTGGTCGTCAGCACCGAGCCGGAGGAGCGAGATCTGTTGGAGACCGCCCTGTCGCAACGCGCCGAGCGGCGTGTGCAGATCAAATGGCGGGTGCGCGCCGAGCGTGCCCGCTGGCTGGAGATGGCCCGCGGCAACGCCGAGATTGCACTCAAATCGCGTCTGAGCAGTCAAGCCGGCTATGGGCGTCGGATCGAGGCGCTCCGCGATGTCCTGGATCTCGCCGAGCAGCCGCAGCGCATCGAGTGCTTCGATATCAGCCACACGCAGGGCGAGCGCACGGTCGCCTCGTGTGTCGTGTTCGACGGCGAAGGGCCGCGCAAGTCTGATTACCGTCGTTTTAATATTGAGGGCATCACGCCCGGCGACGACTACGCGGCCCTGCATCAGGCACTGACCCGACGCTACACCCGAGTCAAACAGGGCGAGTATCCGATCCCCGATATCCTCTTTATCGACGGCGGGCGCGGACAGATTGGTGCGGTCGGCGAGGCGCTCCAGGAGCTCGGTGTCGCCGGCCTGCTCGTAGTGGGGATTTCGAAAGGGCCTGATCGGCGCCCCGGAACCGAACTGCTTTGGTTGTTGGGCGTCGCCTCGCCGCTTATACTGGCTAGCGATTCTCCTGCCATGCACCTGATCGAGCAGATTCGCGACGAAGCCCATCGCTTTGCCATCACTGGGCACCGACAGCGGCGGGCAAAGGCTCGCACCACGTCATCCTTGGAAGAGGTCGCCGGCATCGGCCCGCGGCGTCGCCAGCGACTGCTCAAACAATTCGGCGGTATTCGGGGTCTGGCGCGCGCAGGGGTCGAGGACATTGCAGGTGTCGAGGGCATCGGTCGGCAACTGGCGCAGCAGATTTATGACGCCTTTCATGAGGAGGCCGCAGGGCCCTGAGGTATGTGGAATACGCCAAATCTCC
The DNA here is from genome assembly GCA_041741175.1 of Thiocapsa sp. Lineage (GTDB taxonomy): Bacteria > Pseudomonadota > Gammaproteobacteria > Chromatiales > Chromatiaceae > Thiocapsa. The sequence goes on from JBGSKP010000617.1 coordinate 66,261, forward strand.
TGACCATGCTCCGGATCTTTCTGATCCCCGTGTTCGTGGTCGTGTTCTATATCGAGGCGCCTTGGGCGCCTTACGTGGCGGCCGCCGTCTTCGGCGCGGCCGCACTGACCGACTGGCTGGACGGCTATCTCGCGCGTTTGTGGGAGCAGACCTCGCCGCTCGGTGCGTTTCTCGATCCGGTTGCCGACAAGCTGATGGTAGCGGTCGCGCTCGTCCTGCTGGTTCAGTACGACCCCCGCGCCCTGTTGGCGCTGCCGGCCATCGTCATCATCGGTCGGGAGATCGCCGTTTCGGCCCTGCGTGAGTGGATGGCCGAGGTCGGGGCACGTGCCAAGGTCGCCGTGTCGATGACCGGCAAGGTGAAGACGACGGCGCAGATGATCTCGATCGTCCTGCTGATCCTGCGCGAGACCGTTTTTGGCCCCTGGGTCTACGGTCTGGGTGTGTTTCTGCTGTACGTGGCAGCAGTCCTGACGCTCTGGTCGATGATCCTTTATTTGCGTGCCGCCTGGCCGAGCCTTTCCGGTCAGGCGAGCCTCCGGGACGGTCGTTGACTCGCCCTGGGTTGAGCTGATTGATCTGATGGCCGTGATTGCGTGATTTTGGGCTTGACAGCCTCGCGAAAATTCTTAGAATGGCGGGCTTGTTAGCGGGAATAGCTCAGTGGTAGAGCACAACCTTGCCAAGGTTGGGGTCGCGAGTTCGAATCTCGTTTCCCGCTCCAGATCATTCAAGACCTTACAAGCCGGCCCAGCGCCGGCTTTTGGTTGTGTGCCCAAACGGTGTCCAAAGCGATCAGCGAGAAGGAATAGCGGTCAGCGGTTTTTGTGACCACTATCCTGAAACGGCAAAGTGCCACGCTGCGGCCCGATGTGACGCCCTTTTCGGTCTCAGGGTGACGCCGTCCCGGCGAGCCAATCCCGCGGTCCGTCCAGATCGAGGAGATCACGCTCCAGGGTCTCACGCTCCACCCAAGACGCCATCAGGGGCTGGAACTGACTCAGCCGATAGCCCGGAAGGCTCCGACTGATGGCCCGCCAACGCCCGGGATCGTTCCAGAACCCGACACTGCCGTGGCTCCCCAATGCGTCGTTGAAATGTCGGGCGTTCACACCCTTGCCGCGAAGGTGCACCAGAACAATGAACTCCGGGTTGAGTGACCCGAGGGTTTGCCCATGCGTGGTCTGAACCGCATCGCTCTGCTGCCGCTCAAGAGGTGGCGTTTCTCGTCACTCCAGTCCAAGGGCGATAAGCCGTATTCGGCCGACGGGTCGTTGCCAGGGATCTCCTTCACCAGATCCATCCGGGTGACGAGCTCCCGCAGTCACTGACGCGGCACCACGCCGACGTCGCCCTTGAAGCCCTTGGTAGCCTCGGCGATCAGGCGGGCGATGAAGGCGTCGCTGACGTGCTGCTTAGCCGACCCGACTCAGCATACCGAGGCCATCACCTGCCGCTCGCTGCTGCTCAACGCACCGGCGCGACTGATCCCTCAAGGCGACCTGACACGAGATCGTGGCCTTCTTTAGCACCCTGCGCCAAACTGCGGAGCAGTTCAGTCGCCTGCACTGCTGGTACCGGCTGCTCGCGCGCTCGCTGGTGAAGTACCTCAACGGCCGCCAATTGAAGCCGCCGGCCGCTGCCGGCCCCGGCGTAGCCGCCAAACCACCTATTCGTGTACTCACCGTGGGCCGGGAACGGTCCGCGGCGGGCGCCAACTGCTCTATATTTTGACTCATGTGTGCGTTTGCTGATCGTCTGCGCAGGCGTGTTTCGACGGTGTAGCAGTACCGCGGGTATCGGACGGCGACATTGGCATGCACCCGGGGCGATACTGCGCAACCTGATCCAAGCCAGATGAGCTCTCCTGCGATGTCCTTCGACCACGACTTCCCCTTCGATCCAAGCTACGGCTACGGCCTGGATGCGCTGCTGGCGGTCGAGCCGCCACCCGAGCCGGTCGAGTTCGCTGCCTTCTGGCGCAGCCGCTATGCCCGCGCATTGGCGGTCGAGCCCAACCCTCGCTTGCGGGTCTCACAAGAGACCCACGCACGCTTCCGGGTCCACAACCTGGAATATGATTCGACCGGCGGGTTCCGGATTTGCGGCTGGCTCCTGACACCGCGCGTTGGCTCGCCGCGACGGGGATTCGTCCTGGGTCACGGCTACGACGGCATCGATAGACCACCTCACGACCTTCCGCGCCCGGACGAGGTCTATCTCGTGCCCTGCTTCCGGGGCTTGGGCCGCAGCCATCGCCCGCCCATCTCGGCGGATCCCAACTGGCATGTTCTTCATGATATCGACAATCGCGATCACTACATCCTGGGCGGCTGCGTGGATGACGTTTGGGTCGGGGTCTCGACCCTCCTCCAGCTCTTTCCCGAATTGGCCGGCCACATCGGGTATCTCGGCATCAGCTTCGGCGGGGGAATCGGTGCCATGGCCATGGCTTGGGACAGGCGCATTGCCCGCGGGCACCTGAACGTACCCAGTTTCGGTCACCAGCCCCTGCGGCTCAGGTTACCCAGCGTTGGCAGCGCCGCTGCCGTTCAACGCTACGTCGGCACCCAAAACCGACTCAGCGACACTCTGGCCTACTACGACGCTGCGGTCGCTGCACGATCAATCCATCAACCGATGCATATTGCCGCCGCCCGCTTCGATCCGGCCGTCGCGCCGCCCGGACAGTTTGCGGTCTATAACGCCATTCCCGCAGACAAGAGGCTGTTCGTGCTCGAAGCCGGACACTTCGACTATCCCCAACGGGCACGCCAGACACAGGATCTGCTTGCCCAGCTCTGGACCTTCTTCGCGCCGCTTTGAGGCATCGCTCAAAGGATTTGCCTAGACAAGAGTCCAGTTTCGGCATCTGCCTTTGAGTCAGGGTTGTATACGTCCCTTCGTCTGTTCCTGGCAGCGAAGCACTCTCGCGCACCCTGTCCGAGCGTCACACGATTGCAACGATGACTGCCTACAATTCGGCGCGTTGACGCAAGGTCTATCCGGCTGGTCGTGACGCCGATGATTCCAGCTGTTTGGTTACCGATCCGTTGTCCTATATTGGTGCCGGTAATGATCGTTAGCCATTCGCCTGCAGAGGCTTTTTAGTCACGCAACTCGATGTATCTAAAGTATGAATCGCGAATACCACCGGTGGTACAGCGAGCGACTCGGTCGTGATATGGAGCTGCTGGTCTTCGGCCATGCCGGGGCTAAGGTTCTTGTGTTTCCGACTCGCGATGGTCGCTTTCACGAATACGAAGACCTTCGACTGATCGAGGCACTTCGACACAAAATAGAGGCCGGCCATCTACAAGTCTACTGCGTAGACAGTGTCGATTGGGAGTCGCTCTACTGCGATTGGTGTCACCCCGCCGACCGCATCCGCCGCCACTGCGCCTTCGAGGCCTATATCCTCAACGAGGTGCTGCCCTTGATGGCAATGAAAAACCCCCACTCCTGCACCATTGCGCATGGCTGCAGCTTGGGAGCGTTCCACGCTGTCAACATCGCATTACGGCACCCTCGTCTCTTCCGGAAGGTAGTCGCGTTCTCTGGGCGCTACGACTTAACCCTTGAGGTTGAAAGTTTCCGCGATCTGTTTGGCGGACACCGGGATGACCTCGTCTACTTTCATACCCCTGCTCATTATCTGCCCAATCTCAACTGTCCGGAGCGTCTTGCGGCCTTGCGCAACATGGACATTGTGCTGGTGATCGGAAACGAGGATCCCTTTCTCGATAACAATCGCTGGATGAGCAAACTGCTGTGGCAGAAAGGGATTTGGCACGCGCTGCACGTCTGGGACGGACGTGCCCATCGCGGTCACGACTGGCGGCGCATGGCGCCGCTCTATGTCTGACTTCGGGCAAGGGCACAAAACAATCTGAAACCTCCGGTTGCCGAGGCCCATCGCCCCGCGCGACACACAAGGCGCCAATCGTTCAGGAATAGCCGAGGACGCGCGCTTCTCCGAATCGACATTGCTTCGACACATGTCTGTCATCGGCGCCCGCTATCCTTTGGCGCAGCGCAACATTCTTCCGCGCTCGGGGCTATCCGACCTCAACTCTGACGGCCGCCAACCCGTCTTAGCCGGAGTTTTCATCATGGCCGAGTACCTTGAGAACCGGATCTTCGACGAGATCCGAATCGGTCAAACCGCAGAGCTTCAACGCACCTTGACGCGCGACGATGTCGCCCTTTTCAGCAAGGTCTCGGGTGATCTGAATCCGACTCATATCGACGAGGAGTACGCGAAGGCGCGCGGCGCCAAGGGGATTGTCGGACATAGCCTCTGGGCGACCAGCCTGGTCTCCAGCCTTTTCGCGAACGTTCTGCCCGGACCCGGGACGATCTATCGCACCCAGGACGCGGTCTTTCACCGGACCGTCGATCTCGGCGATACCCTGACCGGCCGTGTCAAGGTCATCGAGAAGGGACCGGAGACGCTCGTGACCTTCGCGTGCGAGGTTTTCAACCAGCGCCAAGAGCCGGTGATGACGGGTCGTGCGTCGGTGACTGCACCGACCGAGAAGCTGAGGATCGAGATACCGGATCTTGCCGAGATCTCGGTGCGTCATCACGACAGCTTCGGGGTGCTCCTGGAGCAGGCAACGCGGCTGGAGCCCGTGCCGACAGCGGTCGTGCATCCGGTGGATCAGGTGTCGCTGGAGGGTGCGATGGAGGCGGCGGAGAGCGGCTTCATCATGCCGATCCTGATTGGGCCAGAGGCGCGCATCCGCGCGATCGCCGAGCAGCACGGCATCGGTTTAGGCGGTGCCCGGATCATCGACGTGGAGCACAGCCATGCCGCGGCGGCCCGTGCGGTCGGTTTGGTGCGCGAGGGTGCCGCCGAGATCCTCATGAAGGGCAGTCTGCACACCGACGAGGTGCTCGCCGCCGTCGTCGACCGTGCGACCGGGATCCGCACCGAGCGGCGGATCAGCCACATCTTTTTGATGGACGTGCCGACCTATCCGAAGCTCCTGCTGATCTCGGACGCCGCGGTCAACATTGCCCCCGACCTGGAGGCCAAGGCGGACATCTGCCGCAATGCGATCGACCTGGCCCACACGGTCGGCGTCGAACGACCCAAGGTCGCGATCCTCTCCGCCGTCGAAACGATACGTCCCAAGATCCAGTCGACGCTGGATGCGGCCGCCCTCTGCAAGATGGCGGATCGCGGTCAGATCACGGGGGGCATTCTGGACGGCCCGCTCGCAATGGACAACGCCATCAACCTGGAAGCGGCCCGAATCAAGAAGATCGAGTCCGAGGTCGCCGGGGTGGCGGATGTCCTGATTGCTCCCGACCTCGAAGCCGGAAATATCCTTGCCAAGCAGCTCATCTTCCTGGCCAATGCCGAGGCGTCCGGGATCGTGCTGGGTGCGCGGGTCCCCATCGTCCTGACCTCGCGCGCCGACAGCGTGCGGACCCGCCGTGCCTCCGCGG
>JBGSKP010000618.1:0-7943 GCA_041741175.1 Thiocapsa sp.
CGGCGCCAGGCGCGCCAGCCCCGCCTGGATCGCTGCGGGTTCGACCCCGAGCGCCAGCACCGTCGCCGCAGCCGCCAGTGCGTTGCGGGCATTGTGCTCACCGGCCAGGCGCAGGATCAGCGGGATGTCGCGCTCGCCGTGATGGGCAACGAAACGGGTCTGAAAGTCGGTATCGATCCACTCAACCTGAATCGCCCGGCGATCGGCGCACAGATCGGCAGCGCCGGCGAGGGCAAAGCTTAGAACCCGCCGCCCCGCGGCCAGCTCATGCCAAAGATCGGCATAGGGCGAATCGGCACCAAAGACGAACACCCCGTCATCGGACAGTCCCCGGGCAATCTCGCCCTTGGCGTGCGCCACCCCGTCCAGACTGCCAAACCCCTCCAGATGGGCACGTCCGGCATTGGTGATGAGTGCGACATCCGGCCGGGCGATCTCGGTCATGTAGGCGATCTCGCCGACGTGATTGGCACCCATCTCCAGGACCAGGTAATCCTCGTTGCGCGCACTCAACAGGGTGAGCGGCATCCCGATATCGTTGTTCAGATTGCCTTGAGTCGCCCGGACCCGACCCACCTGAGACAGGATGGCGGCGATCATCTCCTTCACAGTGGTCTTGCCGTTGCTCCCGGTGATGGCAAGCACACGGCCGGTAAAACGACGGCGCCAAGCCCCGGCCAGACGCCCCAATGCAAGCCGGGTATCCTCGACAATCCACTGCGGGATATCCAGCTCGATCGGGTGATCGACGACCGCCGCGACTGCACCTGCCTCGCGCGCATTGGCCACGTAGGCATGGCCGTCGAACTGCTCGCCACGCAGCGCGACAAAGAGCTGTCCACGGCAGTCGGCACGGCTGTCGGTGCCGACCGAGTCAAAACGGCAGTCTGCACCCTGCAGGTACCCGCCCGCTTCGGCAACGGCTTCACCGAGCGTCCACATCAGTCCTGGCCCTCGCGGTGCGCCAGGAGCATCGAGGGCTCCGGATCGTCCGGCGGGACATTAAAGAGCCGCAAGGCGCCCTCCATGACTTTTTGGAACACTGGCGCCGCCACAAGACCACCGTAATAGGACTGGCCTTTCGGCTCGTCGATCATGACGACAATGACCAGTCGCGGAGCACCCGCGGGCGCAAATCCGGCAAACACGGCCTGATACCGCCCGCCCCCGTACCCGCTTCGCCCGGCCGCCTTCTTGGCCGTTCCGGTCTTTCCGGCGACCCGGTAGCCCGTGACGGCGGCGCCTGCGGCCGTGCCCTTTTCGGAGACGACCGTCTCCATCATCGCACGCACTTTGCGCGCCGTGTCGGCACTCATGATGCGGATCGCTTCGACCCCTTCCTTCGACGCATCCCCGGGCGACGCGGGATCCTGTTTGAGCAGATAGACGGGGCGCTTCACGCCATCCGAAGCCAGAACACCGTAGGCTTGGGCGAGCTGCAGCGCCGTCACCGACAAACCGTAACCAAAGGCTTGGGTCGCGTGCTCGAAGACACGCCAAGTCGAATGATGCCGCAGCACGCCTCGACTCTCGCCCGGTACCCCGACATTGGTGGCGTGCCCGAAGCCAAGCTGGTCATAAAGACCCCAGAGATCGGCGTAGCTCATCATCTGGGCAATCCTGACGACGCCGACATTGCTTGATTTGGTGATCACGCCGGTCACATCGAGACTGCCGTAATTGCGCACGTCTCTGACGGTGTTCCGGCCGACCTTCAGCACACCTCCGCGGGTGTCGATCCCGGTCGTCGGTTTGATCAAACCGCGCTCCAGCGCAGCGGCCACCACGAACGGCTTGATTGTGGAGCCGGGTTCCATGGCATCGGTCACAGCGCGGTTGCGACGACGCTCGATGCTGCCGACGCGCTGGGCATTCGGGTTGTAGCCCGGTTGGTTGACCATCGCGAGGATTTCGCCGGTCTGCACATCCAGGGCGACCAGTGTCCCGCCGACCGCGTTGTGCTTTGCAACCGCCGCCTTGAGCTCGCGATAGGCGAGGAATTGCAGGCGCCGATCCAGACTAAGCGCCAGGTCCGCACCCTGACGCGGCGCTTTGACCTGCTCGATTTCCTGCACGATCTGCTGACGGCCGTCGCGAATCACACGACGCAAACCCGGCTCGGACTTCAGCCAGGAATCGTAGGCAAGCTCGATTCCCTCCTGTCCGCGATCGTCGATATTCGTAAATCCGAGGACGTGACCGAACACCTCGACGCCGGGATAGAAGCGACGGTATTCCGTCTCGAAATCCACGCCAACGACGTGGTGATCGGCAATCACCTGCCGCACTGCGCGCGCCTCCTCGAAGCTGACCCGACGTTTCAGGTACAGAAAACCCCGTTCGGACGTCCCGTTCAACCGTTCCTGCAATGCCGTCGGCTCGAGTCCCAACGCGACCGCCAGCGGCGGGATCACCTCGGGTTGCTCGACCAGTTTGCGGGGCTCGCCCCAAACGGTCTCAACCGGCGTACTCACAGCCAACGGCTCGCCGTTGCGGTCCGTAATCATGCCGCGGCGCGCGGCAATCTCGCCGAGCCGAAGGTAGCGACGCTCCCCTTCGTGGCGCAGATAGTCGGTCTCGATCACCTGGCGATAAAACACCGCTGCCGAGAGAACGACGAATGCAGTCGACAGGACGCCGACCAGCACTCGGCGGCGAACCGTCAGATTGGGCTTCTTCGCCTGCCGCGGCTCGGCACGTGCCAAACGACGTTTACGGGTAGACACGGCCAACCTCCTCGATCAACAACACATCGCCGAATCTAGGATTGAACATGCCGAGCTGATCCCTCGCCTGACGCTCGACCCGGACATGCGTGGAGAGTGCAGCTTCCTCGAGACGCAGCCGATTCCATTCCACGTCCAGTGCATCCCGTTGGGCACGCAAATTCTGCAATGCACTGAAATGCACACGCGTCTGGTACTTGGTGTGCACGACGGCGACCGCCGACAGCGTCACCGCGAGCGTCACGAGCACGAGCAGCCAGGCGCGACCGAACATCATGGCGCACGCTCCGCAATACGCATGATGGCGCTACGCGCACGTGGGTTGGACGCAACCTCCAGGGCCGACGGTCGCACCGGTTTGCCGAGAATCCGCAGACGCCCGCGCGAGTCTTCGGCAGTCACCGGGAGCCCCTTCGGCAGAACCGGACCGAGCGACTCCCTGCGCATAAAACGTTTGACGATCCGATCCTCCAGGGAGTGAAAACTGATGACGACCAGCCGCCCGGCCTGAGCCAGAAGATCGCAGGACTGGCGCAGACACTCCTCCACCTCGATCAACTCCTCGTTGATCCGGATGCGCAAGGCCTGAAAGGTCCGTGTCGCCGGATGCTTGCCGGGCTCCCGAGTCGGTACCGATCGCGCCACCAGGGCCGCGAGCTGCGTCGTCGTCAGCACAGGGCTGGCACTGCGCTGCGCGACAAGATTGCGTGCAATCCGCCTGGCAAACCGCTCTTCACCGAAATCGAATAGCACCTGGGTGATCTGCGCTTCGGAGGCATGACTCAGCCATTGCGCAGCCGACTCACCCTCGCGCGGATCCATCCGCAGATCCAACGGGCCCTCGGCTAAGAAACTGAAACCACGCTCCGCCGCGTCGAGCTGCGGCGAGGACACACCCAGATCGAGCAGAAGACCCGCGAGCCCGCCCCGGACCCCGATCTGCGCAAGCAGATCGCCGATGGAACCGAACCGGCCAGACAGCATCGAGAAGCGCTGATCACTCTGCTCCAGGGCACGCCCGGCGGCCACGGCGTCCGGGTCACGATCAATCGCGATCAGCCGCCCGCCGGCACCAAGCCGGGCGAGAATGGCGCGACTGTGCCCGCCACGACCGAAGGTGCCGTCGACATAGGTGCCGTTCGAATCCATGATCAATGCCTGCACACTTTCCTCCAGAAGAACCGGCAGATGGCTTTTTTCAGTGCTATGGGAGTCAGTCAAGGGAGCGTTCAAAGCGTGAGGGAACCGAGTCCCGCCGCCATCGCCAACTCCCCGATCTGCGCGTCGTTCAGCGCCGCTTCATTGCGCGCATGCCATGCGGGCTCATCCCATAACTCGAACTTCGAGCCCTGCCCAACGAAGGCGATTCGCTTATCCAGCGAAGCGAATTCACGCAGGTATTGCGGAAGCAGAATTCGACCTTGGGCGTCCATCTCGACCTCCTGGGCATTGCCGATATAGAGGCGCTGGATCGCACGAGCCGTGGTATCGAAGGAAGGAAGCGCAGCGAGCTTACGCTCGATCGAGGTCCACTCGGGTTCGGGATAAAGCAGCAGGCAGCGGTCGCGGTCGACCGTTACCACCAGCTGCGAATCGCACGACGACTCCAAGCGCTCGCGGTATTTGGCTGGAACCGCAAGACGCCCTTTCGCGTCGAGATTGACAATGAAAACCCCCCGAAACACCGCCGCCCCCCGTGGTCGCTTTCCCCCGGCGACTCTCCCTAGATCCCCACTTTGCCCCACTTTTCACCAATCTTAGAGGTGTCACGCAGGGTCGTCAAGGTAAGAGCAGCTTTAATTCATGATAGACAGCAACTTAAGAAGCGCACAGGATGCCCTGCGCATGAACGGATCTTTACGCATTGCTTTTCATGAGACTAAGAGGTAAAGGTAAAGCCGGAATTTAAGAGAGACCTCGGTCGGTCACGGCGAGGCGAATTCAGCACGGCACAGCGGTCGGATGCCGACTCAGTGCGCAAGCAGATAGGTAGATGGCAGGCGTGAAGGGGTGGGAGTCAGCCTGTAAGCCGGGTTCTGTCTGGGACAGTCATTCATCTGGGACGCACGTCACCGTGCGCCTCAAGCGACCTACCCGGGGACCCGCGCGGGCCGCGCGGCGCAGCCGAGGCTGCACGCCCCCCTATTTGGTCTTGCTCCGGGTGGGGTTTACCCTGCCACCGACGTTGCCGCCGGCGCGGTGCGCTCTTACCGCACCATTTCACCCTTACCTCTCGCCACGGGGGCGAGGTCGGCGGTATCTTTTCTGTGGCACTTTCCGTGGACTCGCGTCCCCCAGGCGTTACCTGGCACCCTGCCCTGCGGAGCCCGGACTTTCCTCCCTCGCCACCGAGGCGAGCGCGACTGTCCGGCCGACTCCCACCGCGGCAGTATACGGCAGATCTGCCCGGCGGCGGGTCCGTGTCGATCGGCGCGGTCGTGACCGGCAGCCCTGCGCCTCAATCGTCTGCCCGGTCGTCCGCCAGTTCGTCCACCCGTTCGCGGGCGACGCCCAACCCCAGCTCCAACCCCAGGCGATAGAGCGCGTTCTTCTTCCCCCCGGTCAACCGTGTTGCCAAAGCCACCGCCTGGGCCAGGGGCAAGGTCTCGCCGAGGATGCGCAGCACCCGCTCCTGCTCGGCGCGATCGCCGTCGCCGCGATCGACCCGCCCCTCGACCAGCACGACCATCTCGCCGAGTCTCTGCTCGGCCTCGCGCTCCAGACGCTCCGCCAACTCGGACGCGGAGCCGAACAGATAGGTCTCAAAGTGCTTCGTCAGCTCGCGCGCCAGAACCACGCGTCGCGTCTCGCCGAGGCTCTGCCCCAGATCGCGCAGGGTCTCGACCACCCGCTGCCCGCTCTCGTACAGGATCAAGGTACCGCGCTCATCGGCAAGATCCGCCAGCCAGGAACGCCGCTGCGAGCCGGTGCGCGGAGGAAAACCGACAAACAGAAAGCGATCGCTCGGTAGCCCCGCGGCGCTGAGTGCACAGATGGCCGCATTGGCTCCCGGTACCGGGACCACGGTCAGACCGCGCTCGCGTGCAGCGGCAACCAGACTGAAACCGGGATCACTGATCAGCGGGGTTCCGGCATCCGAGACCAGCGCAAGCGTGCGACCCTGCTCGACCTCGGCAAGCAGGCGCGGCGCCACACTGGACTCGTTATGCTCGTGATAGGCGACCAGTTTGCCTGAGATGCCGAAATGGTTGAGCAGACGCAGCGTTTGCCGGGTATCCTCCGCCGCAATCAAATCGACTTCGCTCAGCACCTTACGTGCGCGCTCGGTGATATCCCCGAGATTGCCGATCGGTGTGGCGACCACGTATAGTACTCCCCCGCGTTGCTGCACCCTGCCTCCCAACGTCTCGAATCGGAACGGATCATGCTCAAGAATCGCGTTGACCGCCGCCACCTGTCCAGCTTCATCGTATTGTTCTGCCTGCTCAGTGTCGCCAGCATGACCGGATGCGCGACGCGTCCCGCGCAAGAGGAGACACGCCTGCTGGCGCCGGTGGCCGGAGAATCGTTGAGACAGGCGGATCGACTCGCCGCGCAGGGACAGGCCGGCGAGGCCGCCAAGTCCTATCTGGACATCGCGGCAGGGGCCGCTTCGCCAGCACGCGAGCAGCTTCAACTAAAAGCGGCCCGCGCCTATTTGACGGCAGGCGATACCGCGCAGGCGCAACAGGTGATCGGCCAGGTCTCACGACCCCGACTCACGACAGAGCAACGCGAGCAACTGCTCTTGATCGAAGCGGATCTGGCCCTGCTGAGCGGACGCCCCAGGGATGCGATGGCGCGACTGGAGGCGATGCAGCATCAAACCCTGCCGAAAACGCTGCAGATCCAACGTCTGGGGACCCTGGCTGCCGCGCAACGGCTCGCCAACGAGCCCGTCGCGGCGGCGGAGTCGCTGATCGCGCTCGATCGTCTTCTGGACGATCAGGACGAGCGCCTGCTCAACCAGGTTTCATTGGTCTACACCTTGAGCGCGCTCAGCAGCGACCAACTGAAGGATCTTTCCCGCAGCGGGCGGGGAGCAATGAAAGGCTGGGCGGACATTGCGCTCCTGGCACGCAGTGCAGGTGCCGACCCGGTCATCTTCCAGAAGCGCTATCGCGAAGAGCACGCCAAACGCTGGAAGCACCCGGCACGCCCGGAGTTGGCCCAGGCCTATGTCAAATCACTTACGGGTGGCTATGCTGCGGGGGATCGCATCACGGTCATCGTACCGAGGACGGGCCGATTCGCCGGCGCGGCAGCCTCGATCCAGGGCGGCATCGAGGCCGCGAGCGGCACCGACAGCAGCGGACAGCGGCCGACGCTGAGCGTTGTCGACAGCGGCGACAACAGTGAACGCGCACGGGCCATCCACGCCAAGGCGGTTAAGGAGGGTGCCGACTATGTGATCGGCCCGCTTGAGAAGGAATCCGTCGATAGCCTGGCCGCCGGCCCGCCGCTGGCGGTGCCAACCCTGGCCCTGAATCAAACCACGCGCGACAGCCAGGCCGCGGCGAACCTCTACCAGTTTTCGCTCTCCCCTGAGAACGAGGCGGCGGAGGCCGCAACCAAAGCCATGTCGATGGGATTAAAACGCGCCACGGTGCTCTATCCGGAGGGCGCCTGGGGAGAGCGCCTGGCCGGCGCATTTCGCAGCCAGTGGCGGCGACTGGGCGGAACACTGGTGTCGGAGTCTCGTTATAACCCCACTGCAACGAATTTTCAGAAAACGGTCGCCGACCTTCTCGGCAACGCCAATGCGGACGTCCTCTTCCTGGTTGCGACGAACGATCTCGCACATAAACTCTATCCGCCGATTCGACTCGCCTCCTCGCAGTTGACCGTCGTCTCCACCTCGCATGTCTATTCCGGGGTCTTCGATACGACCCGCGATAAAGAGCTGGCCGGCCTCTATTTCGTCGACATTCCATGGATGCTGGATGCCAGCGGGGACGGTCCCTTGTCGCGTCGACGCCTGAGCAGCTCGTCGTTCGAGGTCGCCAATCCGCTCGCCCGTCTGTACGCGATGGGGATCGACGCCTATCGGATCGCGCCACGGCTGCCGGCACTCGCAAAAAGCCCGGGGGCACATTATCCGGGGCAAACCGGTGGTCTGTCGATCGATCCACTGGGCCGCGTCCAGCGCCAGCTCGCGCTCGGGCGCTTCGGCGAGACCGGCATACTCGAGGCCGGGGCGGTCTCCGACACTGCGCC
>JBGSKP010000619.1:0-7492 GCA_041741175.1 Thiocapsa sp.
CGCACGTCGTGGCGCAGCGCGGCCCGGAGCGGGGCGAACCGGGGCCAAACAGGTCGTCGCCAAGGAGCGAGTCCGTCCGGCCGCAGGAGCCCCCGGACGGATTCATGAGCGACACGCGACTCTCCTGTACACGCCGGTAGAGTCTTTCCCGGAAATCACCTAAACCGCGTCGACTTCAAGGCCGATCGGCACCACAACGACCGACACAAGACTCCGGTTCAACAAAAAAACGCCTGACGCGGTTTAGAGGCCGATTTTGTCGAAAAAGCTCTTCACACTATCCAGCCACGAATGGGATTGCGGACTGTGCCGCGAGCCGCCTTCGTTGACGCTGGTCTCGAATTCGCGCAGCAGCTCTTTCTGGCGGTCCGTGAGATTGACCGGGGTTTCAACTGTCACGCGACAGATCAGGTCACCGACCACGCCGCCGCGAACCGGCTTCACGCCCTTACCACGCACCCGAAACATCTTGCCCGTCTGGGTGCCCGCCGGGATCTTCAGCATGACCTTGCCGTCCAGCGTCGGGACTTCAAGCTCGCCGCCGAGTGCGGCAGCCACAAACCCGATGGGGACCTGACAATACAGATCGCTGTCCTCGCGGGTGAAGATCGGATGTTCCTTGACCTGGATCTGCACATAGAGATCGCCGGCCGGACCGCCATGGTCGCCACGCTCACCCTCGCCAGCGAGCCGAATCCGATCGCCAGTGTCCACACCGGCCGGAACCCGTACCGACAGGGTCTTCTCCTCCTGGAGTCGCCCACGCCCGCGACAATGGTTGCAGGGTTCCTCGATCATCGTGCCCTGTCCGCGACAGGTCGGACAGGCTTGCTGAATCGAGAAGAAACCCTGCTGCATGCGCACCTGACCGCTACCACCGCAGGTGCTACAGGTCTTAGGCTTGGTGCCCGGCTTGGCCCCGGTGCCGCCGCAGAACTGGCAGTCGACCTGGACCGGGATGCGGATCTTCACCTCCTTTCCGGAGACCGCATCCTCAAGGCTCAGCGACAGGTCATAACGTAGATCCACGCCGCGCTGAGTGCGCCGGGCGCCGGCACGCCCCCCGAAGATGTCGCCGAAGACATCCCCGAAGATGTCCGAGAAACCACCGGCATCGCCGCCTGGACCACCGAATCCGCCCGCGCCCGCATCGACCCCGGCATGACCGAACTGGTCATAGGCGGAGCGCTTTTTCGGATCACTCAGCACATCGTAAGCCAGCTTGGCTTCTTTGAATCTGGCCTCGGTATCGGTGTCGCCGATGTTGCGGTCCGGGTGATACTTCATCGCCAGGCGACGAAAAGCCTTCTTGAGATCGGCTTCGCTCGCGTTGCGCTGGACGCCCAAGACCTCGTAATAGTCGCGTTTTGCCATTAAATCCTAAACCGCGTCCTGTGGGAGAACCGATATCGGGCTGGTGGGCGGAGCCCGTTCGGACACCCGGGCCCCGAGTTGGACGCAGTTCAGACCAATCAGAACCAGTCTGGTCTAAACCACGTCTCCCCAACCCGCGTGGATCGCTGGAATGTCGAACCACCCTGAAAAACAACGTCGATCGAGCCGCGCCCGGGCGGACAACGCCGCCCGGCCGATTGACCTACTTCTTCTCGTCTTTGACCTCTTCGAACTCGGCATCGACCACGTCGTCGCGCCCGGCGCTCCCCGCGCCCTCGGGCTCGCCAGCACCGGCGTCCGGCTGACTTGAGCTCTGAGCATACAGCCGCTCGGCCATCTTCGCCGAGGCGTCGCCGAGATGCTTGGTCAGCGACTCGATGCGGTCTTTGTCCTCGCCCTTCATCGCCTCTTCGAGATCCTTGATCGCGGATTCGATCGCGGACTTCTCACCGGCTTCCATCTTCTCGCCGAGCTGCTCCATCGACTTGCGTGTCGAATGAATCATGGAATCAGCGTGGTTGCGCGCCGCGATCAGCGCGTGGAATTGACGGTCTTCCTCCGCGTGCGCCTCCGCATCCTTGACCATCTGCGCGATCTCGGCATCCGACAGACCCGAAGACGCCTTGATGATGATCGACTGCTCCTTGCCGGTCGCCTTGTCTTTGGCCGAGACGTTGAGGATACCGTTGGCGTCGATGTCGAACTTGACCTCGATCTGCGGCACGCCGCGCGGTGCCAACGGGATATCGCTGAGGTCGAAGCGGCCGAGCGACTTGTTGTGGATCGCACGCTCGCGCTCGCCCTGCAGGACATGCACGGTCACCGCGGTCTGGTTGTCGTCGGCGGTCGAGAACACCTGCTGGGCCGACGTCGGGATCGTGGTGTTCTTCTCGATCAGCTTGGTCATGACGCCGCCGAGTGTCTCGATGCCGAGCGACAGCGGGGTGACGTCGAGCAGCAGCACGTCCTTGACCTGGCCGCCGAGCACACCGCCCTGGATGGCCGCGCCGATGGCGACGGCCTCGTCCGGGTTCACGTCGCGGCGCGGGGTCTTGCCGAAGAACTCCTCGACCTTGGCCTGGACCTTGGGCATGCGGGTCTGACCGCCGACCAGGATGACCTCGTCGATCTCACCGGCGGTCAGGCCGGCGTCTTTGAGCGCGATGCGGCACGGCTCGATGGTGCGATCCACCAACTCCTCGACCAGCGACTCGAGCTTCGCCCGGGTCAGCTTGACATTCAGGTGTTTGGCGCCGGCCTGATCCGCCGTGATATACGGCAGATTGATATCGGTCTGCTGGCTGGTGGAGAGCTCGATCTTGGCCTTCTCGGCGGCTTCCTTCAGGCGCTGCAGGGCGAGCGGATCATTGCGCAGATCCAGCGCCTGACTCTTTTTGAAGTCGGCGACCAGGAAGTCGATGATACGCATGTCGAAGTCTTCGCCGCCGAGGAAGGTGTCCCCATTGGTGGACAGCACCTCAAACTGATGCTCGCCCTCGATCTCGGCGATCTCGATGATGGACACGTCGAAGGTGCCGCCACCGAGGTCATAGACGGCGATCTTCTGGTCGCCGCGCTTCTTGTCCATACCATAGGCGAGCGCTGCCGCGGTCGGCTCGTTGATGATGCGCTTGACCTCGAGACCGGCGATCCGCCCCGCGTCCTTGGTCGCCTGGCGTTGCGAGTCGTTGAAGTACGCCGGGACCGTGATGACGGCCTCGGTGACCGCGTGGCCCAGATAGTCCTCGGCGGTCTTCTTCATTTTCTGCAGGACCTTGGCCGAGATCTCCGGCGGCGCCATCTTCTTGCCGTTGACCTCGACCCAGGCGTCTCCGTTGTCTGCCTTGACGATTTTATAGGCGACCATGTCCTTGTCTTTGCTGACGACATTGTCCTCGAACCGACGACCGATCAAGCGCTTGATGGCAAACAGGGTGTTCGCCGGATTGGTCACCGACTGGCGCTTGGCGGACTGTCCGACGAGCACCTCCCCGTCGCCCGTGTAGGCGACGATCGAGGGTGTGGTGCGGTCGCCTTCGGCGTTCTCGATCACCTTTACATTATCGCCTTCCATCACGGCGACGCAGGAGTTGGTCGTCCCGAGGTCGATACCGATGATTTTTCCCATGAGCATAGTCTCCAAATAAAGTGTCTGGTGTGGCTGAACGGCCGCGGGATTGCCCTGAAGGTTGGGGAAAACCCTGTCCCGTTCAAGCGGATATCAGGTGGCCTGCTGCGAGACCATCACGAGTGCAGGACGCACTAACCGCCCGTTTAGGGTGTAACCCTTTTGAATCACCGCCACGACGCTGTTGGGCGGCACATCCGAGCGCGGCTGCATCGACATTGCCTGGTGGTACTCCGGATCGAAGGGCTGCCCCATCGGCTCGACGGGCTCGACGCCGAACCGGCTCATCACATCGCCCATGAGCTTTGCCGTGAGATCCATCCCTTCGCGCAGCTTGTCCAGATCGGCGCTCTGCGACAACGCGGCCTCATGTCCGAGCTCGAGACTGTCGCGCACCTGGAGGAGCTCGCGCACGAAACTGTCCAAGGCATATTTGTGGGCCCTCTCCAACTCGTTGGCATGACGCCTGCGCAGGTTCTCCATTTCGGCACGGGCGCGCAGCACCTGGTCTCGCAGCGACTCGGCCTCGACACGTGCCGCGCTCAAGTGCGTACGCAGCTCCTCGGCCGACATCACCTGCGCAGCAGGGTCCTGGCCGGTCGCGGTGTCCTCGGGCCCGGCGGCCGAGTGATCCTCCAGCAGCGCCTCCTCGGTCGACTGATCCGACTCGGTCGATGCCGTCTGTGTCGCTGATTCCTGACTCATTGCGCTCTCCTCTAAGCCGATCGGCCGTCTTGCCGCACCTGATGGTTCCGGCGCTCACCCGACCGATACTGAAACTTGAAACTATTGTCTGAGCGCCGCCGCGAGTAACCGGGCGGTCGCGTCCACGATCGGGATGACCCGCTCGTAGTCCATCCGCGTCGGGCCGATCACACCCAGCACGCCGATCACCTCGTCATCGACCCGATAGGTCTGCGTGACGACACTGCAATCGTCGAGCAACGCATAGCCGGACTCTTCGCCGATAAAGATCTGCACTCCGTCGGCTGCAATACAGCGATCGAGGATGTGCAGGATCTCGCGCTTTTCGTTGAAGGCGTCGAAGAGCTGTCTGAGCCGATCCATGCTGGCCAGCTCGCCGAACTCCATCAGATTGGTCTGGCCCGCGATGAAGCAGTCATCCTTGCGTTCAGCCGACTCGACGACCTCATGGGCAAGCAGCACCGCACGCAACATGAGCTGATCCATGTTCTGATGCGTCCGCTTGAGATCTTCGACCAGCCGCTTGCGGACATCCTTGATGTCCTGACCGGTGAAGATCGCATTGAGATAGTTCGACGCCTGCTCCAGCTGCGAGGGCGTGAAGCGGCGCTCGGTCGCGATGATGCGGTTATGGACCTCGCCTTCGGTGGTCACGAGGATGGCCAGCACGCGCGTACCCGATAAGGGTAGCAGCTCGATCTGACGAAACACATTGCGTTCGTGGCGCGGCATCATCACCACGCCGGCCAGATGCGTGATCCCGGACAAGAGCGTCGAGGCGGTCTCGATCAGTGATTTGGCATCCGCCCCTGCCCCGAACCGGGTTCGTAAACTGGCCATGTCGACTTCGGATGGCGGACGCACGGTCAGGAGGGTATCGACGAACAGACGGTATCCGGCAACCGTCGGAACGCGTCCGGCGGAGGTGTGCGGCGAGACCACCAGACCCAGATCCTCCAGATCGGCCATCACATTGCGCACGGTGGCTGGACTGAGATCCAAACCGGTGTCTTTGGCGAGCGTCCTGGAACCGACCGGCTGACCTTCGCGGATATAGCGCTCCACCAGCGCCTTCAGGAAGTGAAGCGCACGTTCGCTGACTTGTGTCTCGGTGGAGCGTGTCTCGCTTGCCAATGTCTGTCTGCCAGTTACGCGGCGGTGATGAGTCGGGCCTCTGCGACCAGTCGAGGGCTTTTTTAGCACTCACCTCAGTAGAGTGCTAACACGGCAATTTAGGGTTTCGCACGAAGCCTGTCAAGGCTGCTCGGCCCGCCTATTGGCGCAATCCCCGACCCATGCTAGTTTTAGGCGCCGTGCACGCCTCCGGATCACCCGCCACACACAGGCCCGTTACAGAACCCATGCCGCAATTCAACACCGTCGGCATCATCGCAAAACAAGGCGATCCGGAGAAGGTGTCCGGAACACTGCGTCAACTGAGCGCGCATCTTCGCGCCCGCCGGCTCGAGGTGTTGCTCGATCCGGAGAGTGCACATCTGCTCGGCGCGCAGGTGGGTGCAGCAGTTCCCCTGATGGATCTCGGCACCCGCTGCGATCTGGTGGTCGTGGTCGGCGGCGACGGAACGCTCCTGCATGCGGCCCGCATGATGGCCGAGCATGGTGTCCCCCTGGTCGGGATCAATCTCGGGCGACTCGGGTTTCTGGTCGATGTCTCGCCCCGAGACATCGAATCGGTGCTCGACCCGATCCTGGCCGGCGAGTACCAGTCCGACGCCCGGGCCATGCTGAGCGTGCGCGTGCTCTCCGATGACGGACTGGAGCGACGCTATTCGGCTTTGAACGACGTGGTGATTCATAAATGGAATACAGCCCGGATGATCGAGCTGGAGATGGACATCGACGGCGTCTTCGTCTCCGCGCAGCGCTCGGATGGCTTGATCATTTCCACCCCGACCGGCTCGACCGCCTATGCCTTGTCGGGCGGCGGACCGCTCGTCGACCCGGCCCTGGACGCGATCCTACTGGTGCCGATCTGCCCGCACGACCTCAGTAACCGGCCCCTCGTGGTGCCGGGCGATCGTCGCATCGGGGTGCGGGTGTGCGGACTCGACACGGGGCATGTGCAGGTGACTTGCGATGGACAGGCGGACCTGCAACTGCCCCCGCGTGCGTCCATCGAGGTGGTGCGACACCGCCATCGCGCTCATCTGCTGCATCCCCGTGGCCACGACCACTATCAGATCCTGCGGGCCAAGCTCGGCTGGGGCGGCCACAGGCCGACCGTACGGAGCTGATCCCATGGCGGAAGAGATGCGATGTTGACACACATCCTCGTTAAGGACCTGGCCATCGTGAGCACGCTCGAGCTTGAGTGTCTCGCGGGCATGACGGCGCTCACCGGCGAAACCGGCGCGGGCAAGTCGATCATGATCGACGCCCTCGGACTGGCCCTAGGCGACAAAGCGGACGTCGCCATGATCCGCGCTGGCTGCGAGCGCGCCGAGATCGTCGCCGGCTTCGATCTCACCGCCGTTGCGGGTGCACGCGCCTGGCTCGCCGAACAGGATCTGAGCGAAGACGGCAACTCCGGCGCCGGCGCCGAGTGTCTGGTGCGCCGGCTGATCGTGCGCGACGGGCGCTCACGCGCCTATATCAACGGTCGACCCGCCACCGGTGCTCAACTGAAAGACTTAGGTGACCTGCTGGTCGACATCCACGGCCAGCACGTCCATCAATCGCTGCTGCGGGCCAATGCGCAGCGCGACCTCCTGGACGCCTACGGCGGCCACACGGCACTCGCCGAAGCGGTGGCCTCGGCTTACCGCGACTATCGCGGGCTCGACCAGCAGCTTGGCGCGCTGGAATCAGCGCGACAGGAGCGTGCCGAGCGGTTGGATCTGCTGAGATTCCAGGTCGAGGAGCTCGGCGCACTTGGGCTTAGTGCGGCCGAGATCGAGGGACTGGACCAGGAGCAGCGGCGCCTGAGCCATCTGGGCCGGCTCCAGGAGACCGCATCCAGCGTCCTGCAACGCCTGGCGGAGGCGGAGCCCTCGATCGCCGATCAGTTGCGCACCGCCGGCACCGATCTGATGGATCTGGCCAGCATCGATCCGGCGCTCGCCGAGCCGCGCGAGCTTCTGGATACCGCGGCGATCAATGCCGAGGAGGCCGCCAGCAGCCTGCGGCATTATCTGGACGGGCTCGAGATCGATCCGGGCGCGCGCGATGCAGTCGAGATCCGCATCGCGCAGATCCACGACTTGGCGCGCAAGTATCGCGTCAAGCCAGTCGCGCTGCCGGAGG
>JBGSKP010000620.1:0-8159 GCA_041741175.1 Thiocapsa sp.
CCTGCTGCGGGTCGAGATCGAAGAGCCGACAGCGCGCCGTCCCGGCCGCGCGCCCTGCGCACAGCTGTGCGCCCGCATTCATTTGATCGCAGAGCCGCACCGTGAGCAGATCTGCCGCGAGATCACCGACATTCTGGTGGAGCGCCTCGCGCTTGAGCCGGCCGAGACGCCCCTTGCGCTGGAGGCGTTCGACGCCTGCGGTCGTCGCCCCGGCGACTATTCGTCCAAAATCGACAATTGTCTGGAGCCGGAGCAACGGGCAGACGACGCGCTCAAACAGGTCCTGAGCAGCCTGCTGAAGACCCTGCTCGCCAATATCGATGGTGCACGTGTGCATCTCGACTCCGAGTTTCTCCATGATCTGCGGGTTGCCACCCGCCGAACACGGTCTGCCTTGGGACAGGTCAAGGGCGTTTTTCCGTCCCCGATGGTTGAGGACTACCAGGCCAGATTTGCCTGGCTCCAACAGATCACCGGATCGGCCCGCGACCTGGACGTCTATCTGTTGGATTTCGATCGGTATCGCGACGCCTTGCCGGTGCGCCTGCGACCCGGCATGGGGCCCTTCCATGACTTCCTGGCGTTGCGCCAGGCCGAGGAGCAGGAGCGTTTTGCAGCAGAACTGGGCTCTCCCGCCTTCACCGACCTGATCCGTGACTGGCAGGATTTCCTGGAGGCGCCGGTTCCCGAGCACCCGGCCGAGCCGAATGCCGCGCGCGCGATCAAGTCGATCGCCGATGAGCGCATTCGAAGTCTGGAAAAACGGGTGCGCAGCGAGGGTCTCGCCATCCGACCGGACTCTCCCGCAATGGAGCTGCACGCATTGCGTAAGCGTTGCAAAAAGCTCAGGTATCTCATGGAGCTGTTCCAGAGTCTGTATCCACGCGCCAAGATGGCGCGCTTGATCAAGCTGCTCAAGATCCTGCTCGACCAACTGGGTCTGATTCAGGACTTAGCCGTGCAGGCCGATCATGTGCTCGACTGGGCGGCACAGATGCACGCCGAAGGTCGTGTCGGGACCGAGACCCTGCTGGCCATGGGTGCGCTGGTCGGTCAGCTGTTAGCGCGTCAGGAAGAGGCACGTGTAGCCTTCGCGGAGGTCTTCGAGCAGTATTTGCACGATGACCATCAGGAGCTGTTTCGCACCCTGTTTCAGCGTCCCTGAACGCCACATCCTGCGATCTCCCTGGCATTCCCCCCTGACATCCCCCTGACATCCACTAGGAGGTCGCCATGTCATCAGGTCTGAAGCTGGCTCCCTATCTGCTCGCCCTGGCGCTTACCGGTGTGAGCGCCGCAGATCCGGAAGAGGGGCTGTTCGATCTGGATAACCTGCGCGTGAAGCTCACCGAGACGTTGCCGTACCTGGAGATCGAGCACGCGGGAAAATCCCTTTTGCTCATGCGCCATCAGGATCCCGACCACCGCATCGTGGCGCCCTATGATCAGACCGCTCGGGATTGTCCGCCCTATTGCATCCAGCCGATGCAGCTGGCGCCCGGGGTCGAGACCATCGGGGAGCTTGAGCTGATCGACTATCTGCGGCGTTCGGCGAAGGGCGAGTCGATCTTGATCATCGATTCGCGCACCGCGCCCTGGATTGCGCAGGGGATGATTCCCGGCGCCGTCCACATCCCCTATACCCGACTCGATCCGGCGCATGCGCGTCCGGAGGCTATCGCCGAGTTGCTCGAATTCGAGCTCGGGGCCATGCGTCTGAATGACCTGTGGAATTTCAGTGCAGTTAAAACGCTGGTCTTCTACTGCAATGGCGCCTGGTGCGGTCAGTCACCGACCAACATCCGCGCCCTGCTGGCGCTCGGTTATCCGGCCGCCCGGATTAAGTGGTATCGCGGCGGGATACAGGCTTGGGAGCAATTGGGCCTGACGACTGTTAAACCCACCGAGCCGGCTCCGCAGTGAGGCACGCGACATGGGCATGGGTGCCCTCAACGACAACCCAGCAGCCGCGCGCCTACAGTGAATCACCCGAACCCCGCACCCGCATCAGCCCGGAACAACCACCAACGGTTCCTCAATCAGCCGCCGCACCCAGTCCAGCATCGGTTCGATCGCGGCCTCGGCGGTGGGTGACAGGCTGTAGTTGGCGTAATCAAATGAGGTTCCGCAGGCCGACACCAGGAAAGTCTCGGGGACCTTGCCGTAGAGCGTCTCACACCAGGCGAGCAGCTCGCGCGGGTCGAGAAAATGGGCCATGGTCGACATGGCGCTGGCATCGGGCGCGAGCGTGCGGCAGCGCACCTCGCCGGGTGTGCCCTCGACCGTGGCATCGAGAAAGATGATGCGGTCGTTCTCCACCAGATCGGCGACCAGCTCGGCGGTGAGGATATGGCGCGAGACCACTTCGACGCCGTCGGGTACGCCCTCGGCCATCAGCCGATCCGCGACCAGCGGCCCGATCGCATCATCACCGCGGATCGGGCTGCCGTAGCCGATGATCAGGGTCTTCGTGCAGGCCCGGCTGGAGTCGTCCATCTAGCCGCGCCTTAACGTGTCGACCACGCGACCGCTGGCATCCTTCAGCTCAATGACGAGCGGCATTTCACCGAAGGCATGCGAGGCGCACGACAGACAGGGATCGAAGCAGCGGATCACCGCCTCGACGCGATTGAGCATTCCCTCCTGCAGGTTGTTGCCGTCCACATAGGCGTCGGCGACCTGGCGGATGCTCTGGTTCATCGCCAGGTTGTTGTGCCCGGTGGCGATGATCAGATTCACCCAGGTGATTAGGCCCGCGTCGTCGATGCGGTAGTGATGCATCAGGATGCCGCGTGGCGCTTCCGACACGCCGATGCCCTCGGAGCGATTGCTGCGGGCACGGGCGCGCACCCGCGTGTCGAGGATGGTCGGATCCTTCAGGAGGCGCTCCATCATCTCCAGGGCAAAGATGATCTCAACCAATCGGGCGTAGTGATAGTGGAAGCTGCTCGCGATCGGGCCGGACTCCTGAAGCATGTGGAACTCGGCGAGCGCCACGTCTGCATAGGGCGTGCCGCAGGCGTCGATATTGTTCAGGCGTGCAAGGGGTCCGACCCGATAGATCCCTTTGGGATAGCCCAGGGGTTTATAATAGGGGAACTTCATATAGCTGAAGTCCTCCACCGCTTCGCCGATCAGGCGCTCGTATTCGTGCGGCGGCACCATGTCCTCAACGATGCGGCCCTTGGCATCCTTGATGCGGATGAAGCCGTCGTAATGTTCAAGGTGACCGTTCGGGCTCACCAGGCTGAGAAACATGGTCGGCTGATTGCCGAAGTGACTGGCTTCGTCCTTGAACTTCGGCACCAGGGTCTTGAAGAAGGCGTAGGTCCGCTTGGCGATGTCCAGGCCCTCGGGCATCAGCTTAAGCATCGCCTCGCGCTTTTCCTGCGTCAGGGGCTCGCTGACGCCGCCGGGCACGACCCATGTCGGGTGGATCTTTTTGCCGCCCAGCGTCTCGATGATGGTCTGGCCGATCTGGCGCAGACGGATGCCGTCTTTGGCCAGCGCCGGCTCTTGGCGCATCACGCCGAAGATGTTGCGCGAGACCGGATCGGCATCCCAGCCGAGCAGGAGGTCGGGCGAGGAGAGATGAAAGAACGACAGTGCGTGCGATTGAGTGATCTGCGCTAAGTTGATGATACGACGCAGCTTCTCTGCGGTCGGCGGAATGCTGACGGAGAGCAGGTCATCGCATGCCTTGTTGGAAGCCAGCACATGGCTGACCGGACAGATCCCGCAGGTGCGGGCGGTCAGCGCGGGCATCTCGCGATAGGGTCGGCCTTCGCAGAACTTCTCGAAGCCGCGAAACTGGGTGAGATGGAACTTGGCGTCTTCGACCTCTCCGGTGTCCCCGAGCTGCAGAGAAATGCGGGCATGGCCCTCGATGCGGGTGACGGGTTCGATGATAAGGGTGCGGCTCATGAGTGCGGTCCCGGTCTGGTGGCGTCTGGGTTGTCGCCTTCGTTGTTTAAGGCGCGCTCGGTGATCTCGTGGTAGAGATGGGTCATCTTGCCGATGATCTCGTTGAGCTCCGGATGTTGCTCCCACCGGGCCTGCAGGCCGGTCGCGTCGGCGAACACGTCGGTCAGGAAGCTGATGTCGAACGTGTCGAGTCGCCCGCCGCGGTCGACCTTCACTTTGATGTCCATAAGTCGCGGCAGGCGTTGCGTGCGCAGACGCTCAAGCAGGACCACGATGAGACCGGTGTCCGGATCAAGCTCTGCGCGGCTGTCGGCGTGGCTGTCGCGCATGTGCTCAGGCTCCGAAGCGTGTCACGGAGCTGGGGTCCGGGGTCCGTCCGGCAATCAGCTCGCTGAGCACGTACCAGATGGCATCCGCACTCGGCGGGCAGCCGGGGACGAACACATCCACCTCGACCACTCCGTGGATGGGTTTGACGACCGACAGCAGCGTGGGGACGCCGCAGGTCGGGATCTGTGGCTGGATGGTGGCGGTTTCGCGGTAGGCGTGGTCGATTACGTCGGACAGCTTGAAGTGATTGCGCATAGCGGGGACGTTCCCGTTTACCGCGCAGTCCCCCAGGCTGACCAGGATCTTGCAGCACTTGCGAAACTCCAGTGCCTGCTCCAGGTCGTGGTCCGAGCTGATCGAGCCCTCCAGGATGCCGACATCCACATCGCCCGGAAGGATCTTGTTGTCGACCAGGGGACTGTAGACGATGTCCACCTGCTGGACAAGCTCGATGAGGCGCTCGTCCATGTCCAGGAACGACATGTGACACCCCGAGCAGCCGTCAAGCCAGGTGGTGGCGACCTTGATCTTGGGTGTCGTGCTCATTGGACGTGTCTCCGGCGGGCGAGGATCGGCAGGAAGTGTTGATCTTTGACCATTTCGCCGACCGAAGTGCCCTGTTTGACCAGGGCGCCGGTTGGGCAGACCTGAACACACTTGCCGCAGCTGGTGCAGGTGTCGCTGTCGCCCCAGGGCTGCGCCATGTCCGTGATGACGCGGCACTCGCTGCCGCGGCCCATCACGTCCCAGGTGTGCGCCCCTTCGATCTCCTCGCAGACCCGTACGCAGCGGGTGCAGAGGATGCAGCGGTCGTGATCCAGGCGGAACATCTCGTGCGAGCTGTCGACCTGGTAGGTCGCCTGCCGATAGGGCACGCGCACATGGTCCACGCCGCACTTACGGGCGAGGAACTGCAACTCGCAGTGGCCGTTCGAGACACAGACCGAGCAGACGTGATTGCGCTCGGCGAAGAGCAGCTCGACGATGGTGCGGCGATAACGCTGGAGCTTCTCGGTATTGGTCTGGATCTGCATGCCCTCGGCGACGCGTGTCGAGCAGGCGGCCAGCAGTCGCCCCTGCCCGGCGACCTCGACGAGGCAGAGCCGACAGGCGCCCCAGATCGATAGACCATCGAGATAACAGAGGCTCGGGATCGGGATCTGATTCTCGCGGCAGACCTCGATGATGGTCTCGTCTTCACGGGCGGAGAGATCACGTCCGTCGATGTTCAGTGTGACGACGCGGACATTCGGTTGCTTGGGTGGTGGGGGCATAGCGGCTCCGTCAACCTGACCTGAATTCATGCATGTTGAGCCGCCATGGCGCACAGGATGCCATGGCGGTTGCTCAAGCCTGTTCCGCCCTAGGCGTCACCCAGCTTCGCTTCGTACTCGTCGCGGAAATAGCGCATGGTGCTGAGCACCGGATTCGGCGCGGTCTGGCCCAGTCCGCACAGACTGGTCGCCTGCACCACTTCGCAGAGCTCCTCCAATAGCGCCAGCTCCGCGCGCGTCGCCTGGGACTTGGCCAGCCGGTCCAGGATGCCGTGCATCTGCTGCGTGCCGGTTCGGCACGGGATACACTTGCCACACGACTCGGTCATGCAGAACTCCATGAAGTAGCGCGCCACATCGACCATGCTCGAGGTTTCGTCCATCACGATCATGCCGCCGGAGCCCATCATGGTGCCGAGCGTCTTGAGGCTGTCGTAATCGACCGCGATGTCAAGATGCTGCGCGGGGATGCAGCCGCCCGACGGGCCGCCGGTCTGCACCGCCTTGAAGGCTTTACCGCCGGGGATGCCACCGCCGATGACCTCGATGATGTCGCGCAGCGAAGTCCCCATGGGCACCTCGATCAGACCTGTATTGGTGATGGTGCCGGCAAGTGCGAAGACCTTGGTTCCTTTGGATCGTTCCGTGCCGATCGCGGCGAACCAGTCGCCGCCCTCGCGCACGATTGGTGCGATGTTGGCGAAGCTTTCGACATTATTGATCAGTGTCGGACAGCCCCACAGCCCGGACTCGGCGGGGTAGGGCGGGCGCGGCCGGGGCTGCCCGCGCAGACCCTCGATGGAGGCCATGAGCGCGGTCTCCTCGCCGCAGACGAAGGCCCCTGCCCCGAGCCTGATCTCCACCTCCAGGCTGAACTGGGTGTCGGCGATCTTGTTGCCGAGGAACCCCGAGCGCTTGGCCTTGCGCATGGCGGTCTGGAGCCGCTCCACGGCCAGCGGGTACTCGGCGCGGACATAGACGTACGCCTTGTTGGCGCCGATGGCATAGGCGGCGATCGCCATACCTTCCAGAACCCGATGGGGGTCGGACTCCAGGATAGCCCGGTCCATAAAGGCCCCGGGGTCGCCCTCGTCGGCGTTGCAGATCACATACTTCTGGTCGCCCGGCATCTTGGCGACGGTCGACCATTTCAGTCCCGTCGGATAGCCGCCGCCGCCACGTCCGCGCAGGCCGCTGGTTGTCACTTCGCGCAGCACGTCGGCCGGCGTCATCTCGCTCAGGGCGCGGATGAGAGCGGAGTAGCCGCCGACAGCCACATAGCCTTTGAAGCTGTCGGGGTCGATGATCCCGGAATGCTCCAGCACGATCTTCTGCTGGCGCGCGAAGAAAGGCTGATCTGTCGGGCAATGCAGACGCTCCACCGGAGGTCCGTCGAGGCTGGCGATGATGTCAGGCGCATCCTCTGGTGTGACATCGCGGTAAATCGTCGAGTCCTCAAGCGTGCTGTCCCGGTCGGCGATCGACACCAGCGGGCCGGCCGAGCAGAGTCCCATACATCCGACCCCTTTGACCTTGCAGGAGGGTGCGTTGTCGCCGAGGCCGGCGACGAGTGCATCGAAGACGGGTGCCGCGCCGGATGACTGGCAACTGGCAGCCATGCAGACGCGTACTTCGTGCGTTACGTCCGCATCGATGGCGCGGTATTGCTCGGCCAAATCGGCCAAATCGTCGAGGTTCATCAGCTTAACTCCTCGAGTTTGGCAATGAGTGATTCGCTCTCGAGCTTACCGAGCACGTCGCCGTCGATCACGATTGCCGGTGCGAGGCCACAGGCGCCGACACAGCGTGCAGTCAACAGCGATAAGCGATCGTCGCGGGTGGTTTCGCCCGGGTTGATGTCGTAGTGGCCCTGAAGACGTTCCACGAGTGCTCCGGCTCCTTTGATGTAACAGGCGGTCCCGGTGCACACGACGCAGGTGTGACGACCCTTCGGCTTGAGCGTGAACAGATGATAAAAGGTCGCCACACCGTAGACCTTGCTCAGCGGCAGGTCCAGGGATGCGGCGACGAAACGCAATGAGCCCTCGTCGAGGAACCCGAAGGCGTCCTGCACGCTATGCAGGGTCTCGATCAATGCGTGGCCGGCATAGCCGTTGCGGCGCATCGTCGCATTGACCAGCTTCCAGCGCTTGTCGTCACTGGGCAGCGGCGGTTTGGCTTGCTGCAGGCTCATCTCACCTCCGAATCAATGGGTCATGCATTCCGGGTTCATACGTTCCGGGGTTCATGCATGCTCTGGGGTACGCACCCCGGCGATCGCTGTCGCTGTGGGCTGAAAATTCCGCGCGAACGATGTCACAAGTGTATGACAGATCGGTGTCGGGATGGCGCTGTGTTTTTGCGCGCTTTCGGTGCGCTGGCCACCGGTTCGCTTTCTTTCGGTGCCGCCATGGTCCCGGCTATACTCACGCCCCGACTACCGACCATCCGGCCGCCAACGAGCTCCATCCCTATGGACGACATGCCAGTCTCCCGTAAGCGACCACGCGGCATCTATCTGCTGCCCAACCTCTTCACGACCGCGGCCCTGTTTGGCGGGTTTTACGCGGTTCTCGCGGCGACCCAGGGGCGCTTCGAGGCGGCCGCGCTCGCCATCTTCGCGGCCCAGGC
>JBGSKP010000621.1:0-11537 GCA_041741175.1 Thiocapsa sp.
TGCCGGCACGCCGCAACGCCCGGCGGCGCGTTCCGGCGGATACCGGGCGCACCGCTCGGCGAAGTGTTCGAAGGCAGGACGACAGGGCACGGGATACCCCTGATCCTGCAGAATCAGATCGCCGAACAGCGCCGGGCTGACCGGCGGCTCATCGAGATAGTCACCGCGGCTCGGATCGTAGGCGACGGCTCGACGTCGCTCCGAATCCCAGACCATCGGGAAGCGCCGCATGCCCTCGGGTGTCGATCGCTCCACCGTCATGAACCGACCGTTGTCCGCACGCACCAGGAGCGGACCGTTCGACCAGCGTGCGACGAAGTCCTCGTCGAACCAACCGTTTTGAATCATCTCGCCGGCGATCGAGAGCGCGAGGACGCCGTCCGAGCCGGGACGCACCGGGAGCCATTGGTCGGCCGCCGACGCCAGTCCGACTTGGCGCGGGTCGACGACAATCAATCTCGCCCCGCGGCGCTTCGCTTCCATCGCGGCGCGGGCATAGGCCGGCCAGGTGGTCGAAGGGTTGAACCCCCAGAACAACAGGCATCCCGTCCGTTCGAAATCCGGCGAGCCAATCCCCGACCCGAAGGTCGAGGCGCTGGCGAAGTCCTTGTGCCAGTTGCAGTTCTCGGTCGCAAAGAGCACGTTCGGGCTGCCGAAGGCGTGTGCAAGGCGATGGATCCAGCCGAACGCGTCGGCGACGGCCGTTCCGCTCGGCGTCGTGACACCGAAGACGACCGATTGGGCACCATGGGCCTCGGCGCTTGCGCGCATGCGATCCGCTGCGAAGCTCAGCGCCTCGTCCCAGGTAACGCGACGCCAGCCGGGATCGGCGTCCCCCTTCGGACGCGTTCGCATCAAGGGATCGAGCAGCCGTCGGTCGCTGTGCACCAACTCCGGTGCCGCGCGCCCCTTGATGCAGAAGCTGCCGCCGGTAGGGTGCTCACGGTCGGGTCGAACCCGCATCAGGCGACCCCCCTCGACAGTGGAGATGGATCCGCATTTGGAGATGCAGAGCGGACAGTAACCACGAACCTCGATCATCGTTCACCTCCGAACTCAGTCTCCACTCGCCGAGACCGCCACTCTCACCACGGCACTCATTGCCCTGGACAAACGCCTCAGAAGACCGAAAAAGGTCAGGGCCCAGGCCGTGAGCGCAATATAAACCGTGATCGCCGGGATCCAGGCCAATCCGTCCAGATCCAACGCCTTCGCCAACAAATAGGTGCTGGCCGTATACATGCCCAAGGGAAAGACCGCGCCCCAAAATAACGGTGTATAGACGATCGGCACGCGTCTGAGCCAATGCGTCCAGATCCCGAGAGCGATGAGGAGCGGTATCCACCAGGTCCCCGCGGCCCAGAAGAAGAGCGTGAACCCTTTCAGGAACGGAACCAGCTCGAGAAGCAAGCGCGATTCGTCCGCGTGGAGGATCAGCGTCGCGCCGGCTTGCGTCGCGATTGCGGTCGCTCCCATACTGACCCAGTATGGCGGTGTAAAACTAATCGGCTCCAACTGCATGAAGGTCAAGCGATAGAAGACCAGGGCGATGATGTTGATATAGAGCATGCACCCCATGAAATAAAAGAACAGGCTGAGAAAGAGCATCAGCTGCTGATGATCGGGAAAGCGAAAGGCCACCATTGTCCCGAGCACGGCAATGGATTGCGTGGCAACGGAGGCGATCAGCCAGACCCCGCTGAGACCGTCCATCAATGACGGCTTGCTCGGATGAACGATGATTGCGGTGAAAAAGGCGTAGGTAATCAACAGCCACAGGAATGCCGCAAAGATCCACAGTCCAAATGCAAGGTCCGCGTCGCCGGTCAGCGTGAAGATCTGTACCCCGAGGACGCAGGTGCCGGCAACGATCGTAAAGTAACCTGGACCTAAGGCATGCGCCCTGAGGTCGTCAACGAGGTGCGCGGGATAAACCAAGACACGCAGCCCGGTCATGAGCAACAGCACACCGAAGGCCACCAGGTTGACTAGGAGCAGGGGCACGGCAATCCAGTCCAAACCGACCAGATCGCAGGCAATGGAGACGATGCCTGTCGCCATCACCAGTGAAAAGTACGACGGCGGCAGCTTCTCGATCCAATACCGAGCCACGGTTGCGACGGCCTGTGAGCGCGTTGAAGATCCCATCGTTGCGCTGGCGCCTCGGATTAATCATGAAGAGATGCCGGATTAAGTCGGTCGGACGAACGACGCCCCGAGAAGCCACCCTCTGTTGTCTTCCGCCCGCTCTATCCTGGTGTCGTTGGATCAGGTGCACAACGACCGGACCGAATCGCGCGAGACGACCGACAACGTCGGACGCGCTTCGATACGGTCGAGACGGTCAGCGTCCGGCGATCCGTCGCTGCGGAAAGATCTGCGTCTCCAGGTAGGTGATGAGCGACCAGATCTTTTCCGGACCCAGGTTCGCGTAGGCGGGCATGAGCCATTCACCCTTGTTCCTCGGCAGACCTGCGGCGATGCGGTAGTAGAGCTGCTCGTCGCTGGATCCGCCCTTCAGCGGCTCGGATCTCAGATTACGCGTCGGCACCGGGCGACCCGCGGCGTCCGTCCTGAGCGCCTGAAGCGCACCGTCGCCGGCCCCAGTCGGACCGTGGCAGACGGAGCACATGCTCGCATAGAGCTCCTTGCCGTCGTTGATCATGGCGACAGTTGGCTCGGGTCGCGCCGGGACTGCGATCGTCTCGCCCGGCAGGGGACGGTCCTTCCAGAGATGTTCGACGGTCTGCACCAACGAGTCGATCTGACGATCCGACAGGGCCGCAAACCCGGGCATTCCGGATCCGGTGAGACCATGGACGATGGCGTGACGCAGATCCTCGCTCGAGGCGACGCCGTTGGATGTCGAGATGAACTGGAAGTGCCCCTCGCTCAGATTTCTCGGGACCGCGGCAAAGGTCGGCGATTTGGCTCCCGGACCGTCGCCGTGACCTTCCAGGCCATGACAGCGGGCGCATTGGCTGACATAGAGCGGATAGCCTTCGAGCACCTCTTGGGCTTGACTCGAATCGGGACCCTTCGCCTCGGTTGCGGTCGCCGCAGAGGCGGTTTGAACCAGGCCATCGCCTTTCGGGCTGGGCAGCACGAAGGCGATGAGCACCAAGACCCCGACCACGCCTGCGGTCAAATAGGTCATGTAGGACTTGTCGGTAACGCCTTTGAATTCCCAACACCCCAACACCCAGCCGTTCTGAAACTTCTTCGCCGTCGTGCGCAAGACCTGATAGGGCCGGACGAGATAATTGACCGGCAGCGTCCAGGCATGAATCAGCTTCGTGAAGGGAAAATAGGCCGCGAAGGCGAATGCAAGCAGGATATGGATCTTCGACAACAGCGGCGCCGAGGCCATCAGCTCCGGCTGCGGCGAGAGTCTCCAAAGGCTGGCGAACCAAGGAGCCGCGGTATAGGAAACACCCCAGATACGATCCCCCAACGCTTGATAGATAGCGACTCCCAGTATCGCGATGAGAAACAGGTGAACGATGTAGTCGTCGGGCTGGCTCATCGCGCGCATCTCGGGAACCAGTGTCCGGCGCACCAGCGCCATGACCGAGCCGACGATGGCGACCAAGCCGCCGAGTGTGGCCATCCAGAAGAAGGCCCCGACCCAGCTCCCCCACCCGAGCATCCCGCCGATCAACCCGGCCAGATGACCAAAGAAGACCAGGAAGATGCCCCAGTGCAGGAAGTGAACCGCGAGCCCGAGGAAATCGCGGCCCACGAAGATGCCGCTTGCCCGCGTCGACATTCCGAACGGCCGATAGACCATTCGGATAAAGGGCACGACAAAGAAGAGCGTCAATGCCACATACGGGAAGACACCCCAGATGACGTAACTCGAAAAGAGGAAGTTGTTCATTAGCTGTACCAACTGGCGGTGGAGGTTTCAGGGGATGGAGAGAGGCCCAGTGTCGCGGAAGTCCCCTTGCGCACCGGGATCGTCGCTTGAACCTCCGGCGCGAGCCACACGGGATCGCCGGCGAGACGTTCCAGATCCTCCTCCGCCACAAACTCGAGCGCTTCCATTAGGAGGTCGTAGACGCTCTCGTATTTCTGCAGCGCCTTGCGCATCGCCGGGATGCCGGGCTGCAGGTACTGGTCGACGAAGCGTCGTCGCAGCCCGATGCCGTCGCGCTCCGGAAGCGCGCTGCTCACGGCCAGGAAATCGATCATCACCGGCAGAAAATCCGGCAGCTCGGTGATGGCCAGGTCGAACCCGAAATGCTCGTAGCTCGCCTTCAGCTCGATCATGTACTGATTGCGTCCGCAGGCACCGGCACCCCGGCAGGAGTTCGGCTCTTCGTACATGTGCGACCCCAGATAGAGCGGACAGGGCGGCGTCAGCTCCAGGGTTGCGGTGTACTCGTCGACGTTGTGCGCGGCTGGGGATGCCAGGAAACGCTCGATGCGCTCGCGCATCGGCGTCTCCGGGATGGCCTGGAGGTACCGCTCCACCCGTCCGGTGTCCCGGACGGCTGGATTGAGCAGAAGCTCTGCGATCACCCCGTACATGGCCCCGAGATCCCAGCCGGCCGACCCCGTCGAGATCTGTCCGGACGAACCCGGACCTGATGTGAGGGTTTCGGTCGATTGGACAGCGCTCATGGTCAGCTCCCCACACCCATCTTGTTGCCGTGGAAGGACGTACGCCGCTTCGGACTCTGCTCGGGGGCGAGCAGGTCGTAGCCGGTAAACCCGCGCTCGAGGTAGGGCGTGTTGTCGGTGTCTTCCGTACGCGAGGTCGCGATGACGAACCGCTCGTGGAAGTGAGCAAGCGAAAGCAAACGGTGCATGTGCCGCGCTTGGGCAATCGTCAGTCCGACAGCCTTCAAGACGCTGTCGTCGGTTCGACCCTCGACCCGTTCCAAACGCCGGAACTCGCGCAAAGCAAGCTGGCGCAGCAGGGCCGTCTCGACGAGCTTCGTATTCCCGGCAGCCAGGAGACGCGCGAGATACTCGATCGGGATCCGGAACTCCTTCAGATCCGGCAGGACGGTGCCTCCGTCGACCATATCGAGCGTGCCCCGATCATTCGGCTTGGCCGTCTGAACCGGACTCTCCGGCGGGATATAGAAGAGACTCGGCAGGGTACGGAATTCCGGATGCAGCGGCAGCGCGATCTCCCATTCCTTGACCATCTTGTAGACCGGCGAGCGGCGGCAGGCCTCCAGCCAGTTGTCCGAGATGCCTTGACGCTTCGCCTCGGCAATGACCTCCGGATCGAAGGGGTCCAGGATGATGTCGCGATGTCGATCCACCAGCTCATGCTCCGGCGCATTCGCCGTCTCCGCGACGCGATCCAAATCGTAGAGCAGCGGACCGAGATAGCGGATGCGACCCACGCACGCCTGGAAGCACATGGGCGGCTGTCCAGTCTCAAGCCGCGGGAAGCAGAGGATACATTTTTCGGACTTGCCCGTGCGCCAGTTGTAATAGACCTTTTTATAGGGGCAGCCCGAGACGCAATAGCGCCAACCCCGACACCGATCCTGATCGATCAGGACCACACCGTCCTCTTCGCGCTTGTAGTTCGCGCCCGATGGGCAGGAACCGACACACGCCGGATTGAGGCAGTGATTACAGATGCGCGGCAGATACATCATGAATGAATTTTCGAACTTCAGCAGCGCCTGCCGTGCCGCCGGCGTCATGTCCATGAAGTTGTAGTCGAGCTTGCCCGTGCCCTCTTCATGGGTCCCGGCGCCGTTGTCCTCCCAATTCACGCCGTAGGTCAGCTCGATGTCTTCCTCGCCCGTGATCTGCGACTTGGGCCGTGCGACCGGTTGCGAATACTTGGTCGGCTGCTCCGAATGCAGGTCCTCGTAGGTGAAGGTGAAAGGACCCTTGCCGTAATAGTCATCCATCTGGGGCAAGACCGGGTTGTAGAAGAGACTGATCATCTCCCAGAACCGCGAGGCCTGATTCAGTTTTGGCGCATCCGCACCGGGATCCTCCTTCCAACCGCCGCGGTACTTCTCTTGGTTCTCCCATTGTTTGGGATAACCGGCGCCCGGCTTGGTCTCGACATTGTTCCAGAACATGTATTCCGCGCCTTCGCGGTTGGTCCACACGTTCTTGCACGCAATGGTGCAGGTTTGACAACCCAGGCACTTATCCAGGTTGAAGACGATACCCATCTGTTGCTTGATACGCATGATTTATGCCCCGACGCTGAGCTGTGACTCTTGGTAGATGACCTTGCGACCGCGCGACTCCATCGGTTTCTTGCGGATGAGCACCACGCAATCGCGTTCCGACGGACTGGTCCCTTGGTAATTGAGCCAATAGGTCCAATTGGCATAGCCGCCCACCATTGTCGCGGGATTCATCATGATGCGCGTGGTGGCGTTGTTGTTGCCCCCGCGCAGATCGCTGGCCCCACGCTCCCGTGCCAACGACGAGAAGGGCACGTTCACATGACGCTCGGTCTGGTGATAGACGATCGACATGTCGCGGGGCACCGTATGACTCACGACTGCGCGGGCCACCTGGATCCCGTTCTCGTTGAAGATCTCCACCCAGTCGTTGTCCTTGACACCGATATCGCGCGCATCGTCGTCGTTGATCCAGACCGTCGGCCCGCCGCGGAACATGTTCTGCATCTGCCATGAGTCGCCGAACATGCTGTGAATGCCCCACTTCTGGTGCGGCGTGATGAAGCGGAAGAGCTTCGCCCCCTTCATCTTGATGTCCTTCTGCGCCACGTCGCCGATCGAGACCATGTCCACCGGCGGCTTATAGACCGGGAAGTCCTCGCCGAGGTCGCGGAACATACGATGGTCGTAATAGATCTCCTGTCGTCCGGTCAGCGTGTGGAAGGGCTTGAGTGCCTCGATGTTCAATGTCCAGGGCGAATAGGTTCGCCCCTTGGTCTCGATCGCAGACCAATGCGGCGAGGTCAAGGCCCGCCTCGGCTGCGAGATGAGATCGGGATAGTGATAGGCGGTCTCCCGCTCGTGCTCGACGATATGCGCGAGCGGCACGCCGCAACGCTCTTCGAGCTTCTTGAACATCTGATAGGAGAGTTCGCCGTCGCTCTCGGGCGAGATGCGCAGAATCACCTCGCAGACCTTGGCCGCCGTTTCCATGTTCGGCCGACCGTCCTTCTCCCCGACGAGATAGCTCTCCTTCATCTGCTCGTAGGCCTCGGCGAGATCGCCCTTGATCCCCTTGGCGCCATAGCCATTCGGCTTGGTCACCGCCGGCCCCAGCGTGGTGTACATGTCGTGGACCTTGGTGTAGTCGCGCGTCACGACACTGACGTTCGGGAAGGTCTTGCCGGGAATCGGCTCGCTCTCTCCCGTCCACCAGTCACGCAGCTCGCCCATGGGCTGCGCCAGCTCGTCGCGGGTGTCCGTGTTGAGCGCCGTCATGACCAGGTCTTCGACCGGATCCGGCAGGTGGGTCTTGGCCAGCTCGCTGATCTTTTCGGCGACCAGCCTGAAAGCCTCCCAGTCGTGCTTGGACTCATAGGCCGGATCATGTGCCGGCGTGAACGGATGCAGGAAGGAATGCAGATCCGTGCAGGTGAGGTCGAACTTCTCGTACCAATGCGCCGTCGGCAGCACGATGTCCGAGTAGTTCGCGGAGGAGTCCATCCGCAGGTTGACGTTGTAGATGAGATCCAGCTTCCCGAGCGGGGCATCGGCGCTCCAATCGATCTCCTTCACCATGTCCTTGGCCCGGCCCTCGCCGCCGAGCACATTGTGGTGCGTCCCCAGCATGTGCTTGAGGTTGAGTTCATGCCCGCGCATGCTGGTGCCGATCAAGTTTCCGCGATAGATCCAAAGTACCTTTGGGTGGTTCTTCGGGGCGTCGACATTGGGCAGCGCGAACTTGAGCTTGCGCTCCTTGAACTGCTGCGCGACCCATATCTTCACATCCTCGAGGCTCTCGCAGCCGGCGTCGCGCGCGTCCTTCATGACATCCAACGGGTTGCGCTCGTCGAACTGCGGGAAGAAGGGCAGCCAACCGTTACGAACCGCAACCGCGTTCATATCGGCCGCATGGTTGGCTTTCCCCGGCATCTCCTTGGCGCGCGGTGCCCACAGGGGGTCGAGACTCATGCCGTCGTAGCGCCACTGATCCGTGTGAAAATAGAAATAGGAGGTGGAGTTCTGCTGCCTCCCGACGTTGCCCCAATCGACCGCATTGCCGATCGTCCCGATGGCGGCGACATTGCGGATCTTCTCGGTGCCGACATAGTGTGCAAAGCCGCCGCCGTTGCGACCCTGGCAGCCCGTGAGAATGCCCATCACGGCCTCGGAGCGATAGGTCAACGAGCCGCCGTGGTACCAGTGCAGGATGCCCGATCCGGTAATGAAGAGGCACTTACCTTTGGTCTTCTCCGCGGTGTCGGCCCATTCACGCGCGACACGGATGGCGAGATTGCGATCCACGCCGGTCTCTTGCTCCTGCCAGGCCGGGGTGTAGGCTTGCGTGGCGTCGTCGTAGTCCTTCGGGTATCCCGTCCCGGAGAGACCACGATTGACACCGAAATGCGCCAACAAGAGGTCGTACGCCGTCGCGACACGCACCTTGGTGCCGTCGGTCTTGGTGAGCACACGGCTGGGGACGCCTCTGAGACTCAGCTGGGCCTTTTCACCCCGCAGCGCCGTGGTGCCGAACTCAACGTTGAAGGTATGCGTGAAGTCGGCGTACTCGACAATGACCTCCTCGAACTCGCCGTCCATGAGTGTCAGCAGCGGATCGAAAGGCTTGGCCGTCACCGCATCCTCGTTCTTGAGATTCCAGCGTCCGGTGTTCTTCTCCTCCCAGCGGAAGCCCAGCGTCCCGCCCGGTAGACGCAGCTCGCCCTGCTTGTCGAAGCAAGGCAGCTTCCAATCGGCCAGCTCTTCCTCGGCATAGGCCGCGAGATCGCTGGCGCGCAGGAATCGACCGCTCGCGTAATGGTCCCCCTCCTCGTCCAGGATCACCAGGAAGGGCAGATTGGTGTATTGCGCCACATACTCGTGGAAGTACTCGGCCCGACGATTGACGTGGAACTCCTGCAGGATGACGTGAATACAGGAGAGGATGAAGGCCGCGTCCGTTCCCGGGCGCACAGGCACCCAGAGGTCCGCGAACTTGGTCACATCGGAGTAATCCGGCGAGAGATTGACCAGCTTGCCGCCGTTGTATTTGTGTTCGGAGGCGAAGTGTGCGTCCGCCGTGCGGGTCATCGGCAGGTTCGAGCCCATCACGATCCAATAGGCACTCTGATACCAGTCCGCCGATTCATGCACATCGGTCTGGTCGCCCCAGATCATCGGCATGATGTGCGGCAGGTCGTGATACCACTCGTAGAAGCTGAGCATGGCCCCGCCGAGGAGGTTCGACAGGCGGTGCCCGGACAGGAAGCTCACCATGCTCATGGCCGGGATCGGCGAGAACGACGCTAGGTGGTCGGCACCGTGCTCCTTGATGGTATAGACCTTCGCCGCGGCGATGATCTCGGTCGCCTCGTCCCAGCTCGTGCGACGCCAGCCGGCCTTGCCGCGGGCGTTGCGATAGGCTTTGGAGCGCTCGGGATTCTCGACGATGGCGGCCCAGGCGGCGACCGGGTCCTTGCCCGCTTCGCGCTCCGCCCTCCAGAAGTCGAGCAAGACACCGCGGACGTAGGGATATTTCGGGCGGACCGGGCTGTAGGGATACCAAGACGCCGAGATCCCGCGTTGACAACCGCGCGGCTCGTAGTTCGGCGTCTCGTCGTTGATCTGGGGCCAGTCGGTCTTCTGCAGCTCCCAGGTGATCATGCCGTTCTTGACGAAGACCTCCCACGAGCAGGAGCCGGAGCAGTTGACGCTATGGCTCGTGCGCACCGACTTGTCGTATTGCCAGCGGCGGCGATAGAAGTCTTCCCATTTGCGCGGCTCGTCGAGCTCGCGGAACCAGCGGGAGCCACCGTTGCCGTTGCCGTCGTCTTTGGTCTTGCTCATTGCTGTTCTGCCTCTTGGGTTTCCGGTCCGACTTGCGCACCGGTTTCGCTGGCATGGGCCAGCCCGAAAGCCTTTACGAACGGGCGGAAATCGCGGACCGTCCCGTAGATCGCCACCACCGCATTGCGCCGCTCGTCATAGACGAGATTCACCGCCTCGGATCGACCGATCGGATGGGGGACCGCGTTGTTGTCGTGGTCGACCCAGTCCTCCTTCATCGCCTGCATGGAGACATAGAGAAGCCCGCCGTCGCGATGGGCCTGCCACCAGACGCGGTAATCCCAATCGCCCACCTTGATCTCGTGTTGACTGGTCCTGGCTTGCGGGTCGTGCGGATCGATATCCCATTGCAGGACGGGGATACCGATGTCGTAGTCGATGGATTCGCGCGGCCCGCTGAGCGGGTTCGGGCCGCCCGGCCGATAGCCCGCCGCAGGCGCGACATCATGGCGTCCGAGCGCGATGGCGAGCAGATCCGGCTCGGGTAGCTCGCCCTCCTCGAGAAACTCGGCTTGGAGCGGCGTCATGAGCCGACTCATCACGGCGCTCGGGCCTTCGGGCTTCTTCCGAAGCTCCTTCGCAAGGTCTTCGGCACTGCGCAACGGAACATCCGGGACGAAAGGCGCGATCCGACGAATCTGCACGCCCGCGAACTGCGCGCGTTGCAGCACATCGCGAATCTGCCGTTCCATGGTCGCCACCTTGGTTTCATCGCGGGTATCGGGCTTGAACTCGACCTCCACCATCGGCCCGATAGCAAGGATGTCCCCGACAAACCCCGAGGCAACGATGTCCCGCGAGAAGCCGGGATACTTGACCTCCCGGAGCAACTCCCGCACGTGCTGCGACTCCTCGTTGATCATGTTGTTTTCACTCCTCATCCTCCGTTGTCAGGGCCGCGCGTCTCGATGCGGCGGTCTCTGCTGTTGTCTCCGAGCGATTTGCTCGGGTTGAGGGGCTCGTACGCAGAGCCATTCAGCAACGGGTATGCCAGAGGGCGATCGGGATGCTCGGAGGCTGTGTTCGAGATCGGAGCGGAGGGACTTGAGATGGGTTGGGTTTGAGCAGAGATTACCGATATCGCACGAGAAAGCTGGCAGTTACCGATGTCGAGCGAGGCCAACGGGAGGAACTTCTGAAGGACGATAGAAGACTCAAGGCATCCCCATCGGTCAGCCTGGGTCCAGAGGAAGCATCGGTCGACGAGACAGATTGTCCCGCCGGCCAATCGGGTCCGGGCCAATGTGTCTCAGCGGCACGGACAAGACGAGCGCGCTTAACCTGGCTCTTACCCGAGGAGTGCCCGCACACGCCCGCCATCCGAACTCCCATCAGGAACGCCCGCGCGGCGCTGGGCTGGAGGTGGAGGGCGGATCCTCGCGCTTAGAGGCTGTGCAAGTATTCAACCGCACTTCACCAAAGGGGCAGGAGTGCTAAAATACCCCGCATCGTCGCCGAGATCCTGCCGCCGGAGTGACCCTGGACGCACCGATGCCGCCGCCCTGCCCATCGCCTTATCTGCGGCCCGAGCAGCTCGCCTTCCTGCCGCTTCCTGCCGCCTGGCGAGGATGAGGGCAC
>JBGSKP010000622.1:0-21713 GCA_041741175.1 Thiocapsa sp.
TCACCCGCGCGGCCACGCTCCCCGCCTCCTTCTACGCCGACCCCGCGTGGTTCGACGCCGCGAAGGACCGCATCTTCGCGCGCTCCTGGCAGTTCCTCGGCGATCAGGACCTCATCCGCCTGCCGCGCAGCGCACACCCGAGCAGGCCGCGCGCGTGGCGCTGGACGATGTCCTGATCGCCGAGGTCAAGGCGGCCGATGTCATCGTGCTGGGTGTGCCCATGTACAACTTCGGTGTCCCGGCGCAACTGAAGAACTGGATCGACGCGATCGCCCGTGCCGGCGTGACCTTCCGCTATACCGAGCAGGGTCCGGTCGGGCTCCTCGCCGGTCGGCGGGTCTATGTCGCCCTTGCACGCGGCGGCCGTTACCGCGAGACGCCGGCCGACAGTCAGGTGCCCTACCTGAAGACCCTGCTGGGTTTTCTCGGGATGA
The DNA here is from genome assembly GCA_041741175.1 of Thiocapsa sp. Lineage (GTDB taxonomy): Bacteria > Pseudomonadota > Gammaproteobacteria > Chromatiales > Chromatiaceae > Thiocapsa. The sequence goes on from JBGSKP010000622.1 coordinate 435, forward strand.
CGGACGTGCACTTCATCTATGCCGAAGGTCTGAATATGGGACCGGACGCGGCTGCACAGGGCTTCGCCGAGGCGCAGGCCGATCTGAACGCGGCATTCGCCTAATTCCGGCTTCCGGCTTGAACGTTCCAACATCGCTTGCCCGATCCGCGGCAAGCCCGGTTTTCACCGCAGGAGTGATCAGCATGGCCAGTGCATTGCCCCGAGGACATCAGGTTGAACAGTCCCGTCGTGTTGAGCGTCTCGTCGTCGGTCAGGTGACCACCGACGGCGCGGGCGTGAATCTCACCCGCGTCCTGACGCAGCCCTTGCAGCAGCGGCTCGACCCCTTCCTGATGCTCGATGCCTTCGGCAGCGACGACCCGGATGATTATATCGCCGGCTTTCCCGACCATCCGCACCGGGGTTTTGAGACCGTCACCTACATGATCGCAGGCCGGATGCTGCATCGCGACAGTGTGGGCCACGAGGGTCTGATCGAGACCGGCGGTGTGCAGTGGATGACCGCCGGCAGCGGCCTGATCCATTCCGAGATCCCGCAGCAACGCGATGGTCGGATGGAAGGCTTTCAACTGTGGCTGAACCTGCCGGCGCGCGACAAAATGATGGCGCCCTGGTACCGCAACTTCACTGCCGAGGAGCTGCCGCGATTCACCACAGAGTCGGGGGTGCAGGTCATGGTGATTGCGGGCGTCAGTCAGGGTGTCGCCGGTGCGGTGACGCGTGATGTCACCCAGCCGCTCTTTCTTGACCTGCATCTGCCGGCGGGCGCGCGGTTCGCGCAACCACTGGCGCCTGAGCACACTGCCTTCGTTTATTGCTATCGCGGCAGCGTGCAGATCGGCGAGCACGCGGTTCCGGAGCGGCGCATGGCGATTCTCGCCAATGATCCGCAGGCCCATGGCGTGGCGATCAACGCGACCGGCGAGTCCCGGGCGCTGCTGATCGCGGGCCGGCCGCTGCGCGAGCCGATTGTCCAGCATGGCCCGTTTGTCATGAACACACTGCAGGAGATCCGGCAGGCTGTGCAGGACTTCAGCGCCGGGCGGATGGCTTGAGTCGGTGAGCCCACCCGCCTGAGTCTGTCGGGTTAGAACCCCTCGGTCGAGGTGAAGAGGCCGACCCGCAGGTCCTTGGCGGTATAAATGGTGCGTCCGTCGACTTGCACGACGCCGTCGCCGATGCCGAGCACCAGCTTGCGCGAGATCACCCGCTTCATGTCGATGTGGTAGGTGACCTTGCTGGCTGTGGGCAGCACCTGTCCGGTGAACTTCACCTCGCCGACACCCAGTGCGCGGCCGTGACCGGGATTGCCGACCCAGGCCAGATAGAATCCGACGAGCTGCCAGAGTGCGTCCAGACCGAGACAGCCGGGCATGACCGGATCGCCCGGAAAGTGGCATTGGAAGAACCAGAGATCCGGATTGATATCGAGCTCGGCGAGGATTTCGCCCTTGCTGTTCGCGCCGCCGAAGTTGGCGATGCGCACGACGCGATCCATCATCAGCATATTGGGGACTGGCAGTTGTGCATTGCCCGGGCCGAACATCTCGCCATGGCCGCAGGCCAGGAGTGCTGCGCGATCGAACGAGGCTTCTTTGGTCATGTCGTTGAGATCCTTAAGTGTCTTGCGGTTCCGCTGAAAGAGAGCCTCCAGCGATCGACGGTCGGCCGGCGGTCCGGCCAACCGACTCGCTCTACGGTGAGCGGGGGGTTGGATTGTCCAAGTCGGCGTGCGCCTGCCGGCGGCGCTGCCGTGGACAGAGCGGCCCGTTACCGGGCAGCCCATCGGGCCGCCATCGGCGGTCAGGCCTGGTTTAAGCCGGCTGCAGCCGGTTCAGTAGCCAGCCAACGATCTCTTCGATGGGGATCAATTGGGTGTCGCTGTCGATGCGGCCTTTGTATTCGACCTGTCCGTCGTCCAGCGCCTTATCGCCGACGACGATCCGGTGCGGGATGCCGATCAACTCCATGTCGGCGAACATGACGCCAGGTCTGGCGTCGCGATCATCAAGCAACACGTCGACGCCGGCCTGCTTCAGGTCGGCGTAGAGCTGCTCGGATGCCTCGCGAACGCGGTAGGATTTGCCGAGCTTCATCGGCAGCAGCGCGACCTCGAAGGGTGCGATCGCCGCAGGCCAGCAGATGCCGCGCTCGTCGTGATGCTGCTCGATGGCGGCGGCGACAACGCGCGAGACCCCGATTCCGTAACAGCCCATGGTGAGCGTGGTGGCGCGGCCGTCTTCGCCGAGCACGGTCGCTTTCATGGCCTCGCTGTACTTGCGTCCGAGCTGGAAGATGTGGCCGACCTCGATGCCGCGCGCGATGCGCAGCTGGCCCTGTCCGTCCTGGCTGGGGTCGCCGTCGACCACACTGCGCAGATCGGCGACCTGCGCCAGGGGCAGATCGCGGTTCCAGTTCAGACCGAACCAGTGCTTGCCGTCCTGATTGGCGCCGGCACTAAAATCAGCCGTCACGGCAACCGTGCGGTCGAGGAAGCAGGGGATGGGCAGATCCTTCGGGCCCAGCGAGCCGGGTCCGGCACCGATGGCCGCGCGGATTTCCGCCTCGCTGGCCATCCGCAGCGGCACCGCGACCTGCGGGAGTTTTTCGGCCTTGATTGGATTGAGCTCATGATCACCCCGGACCACCAGGGCGACCAGATCGGCGCCGCTCTCGCCACCGCGCCCGCCACCGCTCCCAACAGCGGCGGCCACCACCAATGTCTTGACCGTGCGCTCGATCGGCTGGTCGAACTGGGTGACCAGATCCGCGATGGTGCGCGCGTTCGGTGTCTCAACAAGACGCGCTGTCTCCCGCGGCTCGGGCAGGGTAGGGGCCAGCGGCAGGGCTTCGGCAAGTTCGACGTTTGCGGCGTATCCGCCGCTGTCGGAGAAGGCGATCGCATCCTCGCCCGACTCGGCGAGGACGTGAAACTCATGCGAGGCACTGCCGCCGATGCTGCCGGTATCGGCCTGGACGGGGCGGAATTCCAGACCACAGCGCGTGAAAATTCGGCTGTAGGTCGCATGCATGCGTTGATAGGTTTCGTCGAGCGAGGCATCATCTAAGTGAAAGGAGTAGGCATCCTTCATCAGGAATTCGCGGGCACGCATGACGCCGAAGCGGGGTCGGACCTCGTCGCGGAACTTGGTCTGGATCTGGTAGTAGTTGATCGGAAGCTGCTTGTAACTTCTCAGCTCGTTGCGGGCGAGATCCGTGATTATCTCCTCATGGGTCGGACCAAAGCAGAAGTCACGCTGGTGGCGGTCGCGCAAACGCAACAGCTCGGGGCCATACTGATCCCATCTGCCCGATTCCTGCCATAATTCGGCTGGCTGGACCGCGGGCATGGCAACCTCCAGGGCGCCGGCGCTGTCCATCTCATCGCGGACGATGCCCTCGACCTTGCGCAGGACGCGCAGTCCCAGCGGCAGCCAGGTGTAGAGCCCGGCGGCGAGCTTGCGCACCATCCCGGCACGCAGCATCAGCCGGTGGCTGGCGATCTCCGCGTCGGCGGGGGTCTCTTTGAGGGTCTGGATCGGGAACTGGGAAGTGCGCATCGGCGGGGTAATCAGCGGCGTAAAACGATGAAGTGTATTGGCCAAGCAGCATCGAAACAACCGTGGCATCGTGCGACCGGCGTGGCGGCGAGACGATGGATGTGCCGCCCCGGTGCGCACGATCGATCGTTCTGTCGGTATACTCTTGGTGTCCAAGAGACCGGCTCGGCGTCTGGAAGCGGGAGCTTGGGGCGGCTGTCTGGGTACGATTGGTGTCCAAAATCCTCAAATTTCGCCGCGATCCTCGTCTGGATCGCGGCGGCGCAAGACGAGTGACAGATGACGACTCAACCAGAGGACTCAATCACAACGCCCATTGAGGCGGCGACGAATCGACGCACGCAGCAACGGCTCGGCGTGCAGATTCCGATTCAGGTCATGTTGCCTCATAGCAGCGAACCAATCACGGCCATGAACCAGGACATTTCATGGGGTGGCGCCCAGTTCGTTGCGGCGATGCCGGCTTCGGGGCTCTCCGGCGTCGTGCGCCTGATCTTTCCGTGGCGCGGCCACGACAAGATCTCGGTTCTGGCGGAGGTGGTCCGCGCGCAGCGTCTTGATGGCGGGCGTTATCAGGTCGCCGTGCGATTCGCCAGTGTGTCTCCGCGCAGTCAGGCCAGGCTGGAGAAGCTGCTCAAGATGCTTTACGCGGCGGACGGCGGTCCCGGCGCGGAGTCTTCGGAGTTGGTCCGCGAGTTGGAAGTCTCGGTCGAGGATTCCGGCGCGATGCGCGACCTGCTCGAGCAGGTTGCAGACGGGGCCTTAAGCATCAGTGTCTTCGAACCCTACGAGGCGGGCCAGAGCATTCGTCTGGCGATTCATGGCGCCGACCAGCTGCCGGGCGTCCGGCTGCGGGCGCGGGTGGTTGAGGTCAAGAAGGTCAAGCTGGACGGATTTGCTCAGTCCGAGCTGTTCGGTCTGAAGCTCGTCTTCGAGCATCCGCCGGCCGCCATCAAGAGCTTCGTAGATCTCCTGATCAAGCAGCTTCCACCGGCCTGGCAGGATGCCGAGTCCAGCTTCGCCGCGGCGCCCGAATGGTTGCGCGCCATGCATGTGGCGCGACCGAGCGAGCACGCGGAGGCGTCCACGCCCATTCCACTCTCGGCAATGGAGGCACACTTCCCCGGGGCATTGATCGCGCTGAGTCGGGCTTGGGGCGACCCGACGCTCTTTGATGTCTGTTTTCGTGATTTGACCATTGGACCGCAAGCCGAGCCCGGCGGTTGGCCGAAAGATGCATGGGATGAGTTGGGCTTTCTGCAGGACGTGCATGACGAGGCCTACGGTTTGCCGGTTTCACGCCGGGGTGCACTGCGTCCGACGCGCTGTCGCTGAGGCGGTTTCGCGCTTGACCCGTTGCAACGATCAGGGTAACGTCAGCCCCTTTTCAACCTTTTCTACTGTCCCATCCAATCAGCGGACAGCTCCGGGGAAGTCCAGCCGACGCAACGCCAACGCATGCCAATCCGGGGCCGGCGATGGTGTTTCGACGCAGGGCTTCAGTCGGCGCTGTATGGCCTGCTTGAGGTGGGCTGATCGGAGGTCTCCGAGGTGGCAGTGACTGGAGCGCAAACCGATGGGGCCGAGCTTACCCGGCCTGATCCGAAGCGGCCTGACCGGCAGGGTGCCGAGCTCAGCGGGGCCGAGATCGTTGTCCAGGCGCTCATCGACGAAGGTGTCGAATTCGTTTTCGGCTATCCCGGCGGCGCCGTGCTGCACATCTACGACGCCCTGTTCAGGCAGGAGTCTGTCAAACACATCCTGGTGCGTCACGAGCAGGGCGCCTCGCATGCGGCCGACGGCTATGCCCGCGCGACTGGTAAATGCGGCGTGTGTCTCGTCACCTCGGGTCCAGGCGCGACCAATGCAGTGACCGGAATCGCCACTGCCTACATGGATTCCATTCCGATGGTGATCCTCACCGGTCAGGTGCCGACCCCGGTGATCGGCAGCGACGCGTTCCAGGAAGTGGATACCGTCGGTATTACCCGTCCCTGCGTGAAGCACAACTTCCTGGTGAAGGACGTGCGCGATCTGGCCACGACCATCCGCAAGGCGTTTTACATCGCCATGAGCGGCCGGCCGGGCCCCGTCGTGGTGGACATCCCGAAAGACGTCACCGATCCCAATATCAAAATCCCGTATTTGTACCCGCGCGATGTCAAAATGCGTTCCTATAATCCGGTGCTTCGGGGGCATATCGGGCAGATTCGCAAGGCCGTGGATCTGATCGTTAACGCCAAGCGGCCGGTCTTTTATACCGGTGGCGGTGTCGTGCTTGGCGAGGCATCGGCGCAGCTCACCGAACTGGTGCGCGCAACCGGCTTTCCGGTGACCAGTACCCTGATGGGTTTGGGTGCCTATCCCATGACCGATCCGCAGTTCATCGGCATGCTCGGCATGCACGGCACCTACGAAGCAAACATGGCGATGCACGAGACGGACGTCCTGATCGCGATCGGTGCGCGCTTCGACGATCGCGTGACCGGCAAGATCGAGCACTTCTGTCCGCATGCCCAGATCATCCACGTCGACGTGGATCCGGCGTCGATCTCCAAGACCGTGAAGGTCCATGTCCCGATCGTCGGCCAGGTGTCGAACGTACTCGAGGAGATGATCAAGCTCTACCGCGAGCAGGCGCCGCGCACCGCGGAGCCGCCGGTTGCCGACTGGTGGGCCAAGATCGCCGACTGGCGCGCGGTGGACTGTCTGCACTACGACCGCAACAGCGCAGTCATCAAGCCGCAATTCGCGGTCGAGACGCTCTATAAGGTGACCAACGGGGATCTTTACCTGACCTCGGACGTGGGTCAGCACCAGATGTTCGCCGCTCAGTTCTATCCCTTCGACAAGCCGCGGCGCTGGATCAACTCGGGCGGTCTGGGGACCATGGGCTTTGGTCTGCCGGCGGCCTTGGGTGTGCAGCTGGCGTTCCCGGATGCACAGGTTGCCTGTATCTCCGGTGAGGCGAGCATCCTCATGTGTATCCAGGAGCTGGCCACCTGCCTGCAATATGGCCTGCCGGTGAAGATCATTCTGCTCAACAACGGTTACATGGGCATGGTGCGGCAGTGGCAGGAGTTCTTCTACGAAAGCCGCTACTCCAACTCCTATGTGGATGCCCTGCCGGACTTCGTGAAGCTCGCCGAGAGCTTCGGGCACGTCGGAATGCGCGTCGACCGGCCGGCCGATCTGGAGGCCGCGATGACCGAAGCCTTTGCGATGAAGAATCGTCTTGTGTTCATGGACGTGATCGTGGATCCGACTGAAAACGTCTACCCGATGATCGCCGCCGGCAAAGGCCACCACGAGATGCACCTGGCACCGAGTCTGTCGGATCGCGAGCTGGCTTAAACCGCGTCCCGAGCGAAAGAGAAGCGAAGACATGAGACATATCATCGCCGTGCTGTTGGAGAACGAGGCGGGCGCACTCTCGCGCGTCGCCGGACTCTTTTCGGCCCGTGGCTACAATATCGAATCCCTGACCGTCGCCCCGACCGACGATCCGACCCTCTCGCGGATGACTTTGGTCACGACCGGCAACGACGACGTGGTCGAGCAGATCAAGAAGCAGCTGAACAAGCTGATTGATACCGTCAAGCTGCTGGATCTGTCCGAGGGTCCGCACATCGAGCGCGAGATGATGCTGATCAAGGTGCGCGCCGAGCGGCAGGACCGCGAGGAGCTCAAGCGCCTGACCGAGATCTTCCGCGCTAAGATCATCGACGTGACCGATACCAGCTATGTGATCGAGCTGACCGGGGCATCCAAGAAGCTGGACGCCTTTATCGACGCCGTGCAGGACGGACTGATCGTCGAGGTCGTCCGCTCGGGTCCAACCGGGATTTCGCGCGGCGACAAGGCACTCATACTTTAAACCGCTTTATCGACCTGCAGCAGAAGGATTCATTCCAATGACCATCAACGTGTATTACGACAAAGACGCCGACCTGTCCCTCATCCAGGGCAAGCAGGTTGCCATCATCGGTTACGGCTCGCAGGGCCATGCCCATGCCAATAATCTGAAAGAGTCCGGCGTGTCGGTCGTCGTGGGTCTGCGTCCGGGATCGGCCTCGGCCGCCAAGGCGGCTAATGCCGGGCTTGAGGTGCGCTCGATCGAAGAGGCGGTGCAGAGCGCCGACGTCGTCATGATCCTCGCCCCGGACGAGCACCAGGCCGCGCTCTATCGCGAGCAGATCGCGCCCCACATCAAGCAGGCCGCCGCACTCGCCTTTGCCCATGGCTTCAATGTCCATTTCGGCCAGATCACGCCGCGCGAGGATCTCGACGTCATCATGATCGCACCCAAGGGTCCGGGCCATCTGGTGCGCTCGACCTACACCCAGGGCGGTGGCGTGCCCAGCCTGATCGCGGTCCATCAGGATGCGACCGGTCAGGCCCGCGACATCGCGTTGGCTTATGCCTCGGCCAACGGCGGCGGGCGTGCCGGGATCATCGAGACCAACTTCCGCGAGGAATGCGAGACCGATCTCTTCGGCGAGCAGGTGGTGCTCTGCGGCGGCCTGACCTCGCTGATCAAAGCGGGCTTCGAGACCTTGGTCGAGGCCGGTTATGCGCCCGAGATGGCTTACTTCGAGTGTCTGCACGAGGTCAAGTTGATCGTCGACCTCATCTACGAGGGCGGCATCGCCAATATGCGCTACTCGATCTCCAATACGGCTGAGTACGGTGACCTGACACGCGGTCCACGCATCATCACCGACGAGACCAAAGCCGAGATGAAGCGCATCCTCGGCGAGATCCAAAACGGCCAGTTCGCCAAAGAGTTTATTCTCGAGAACCAGGCCGGCGCGGCGTCCATGAAGGCGATGCGTCGACTTGGCGAAGAGCACCAGATCGAAGAGGTCGGCGAGCGTCTGCGGGACATGATGCCCTGGATCCGCGAGAAGAAGCTGGTCGACAAGTCGCGTAACTGATCGATCCGAGCGCACAGCGCGCCCGCGCATTCAGCGTCAATGAAACAGGCCGTGCGTCCGCGACGCACGGCCTGTTTTAGTTCGGAGACTGTCGACGCGGCTTCAAGCCGCTTCGGGATCGGATGGACACCGGCTCCAAAGCTGGTTGCTCAATCCCGCCATCAGCCTTTGATGAACGACATAAATTCCGAGCGGGTGCGTGGATCGGTCTCGAACGTGCCGCGCATCGCGCTGGAGACCGTGGAGCTGCGCTGCTTTTGCACACCGCGCATCATCATGCAGGTGTGGCTGGCCTCCATGACCACGGCAACGCCATGCGCACCGAGATGCTCCATCAGCGAGTCGGCCACCTGACTCGTCAGGCGTTCCTGCACCTGAAGCCGGCGGGCGAAGACGTCGACCACCCGCGCGATCTTGCTCAAACCGACCACCGTGCCATTGGGCAGGTAGCCGACATGCGCATGGCCGAAGAAGGGCAACATGTGGTGCTCGCACATGGAGTAGAACTCGATGTCGCGCACGACCACCATTTCCTTCACGTCTTCCTTGAACAGCGCCTTTTTGATGATCTCCTCGGCCGAGAGCGAGTAGCCGCTGGTCAGGAAATCCATCGCCTTGGCCACCCGCAGCGGTGTGCGACGCAGACCCTCGCGCTCCGGATCCTCACCGATCTCGCAGAGCATGCTCTTGACGAGTGCTTCTTTGCGGGCGTCGTAGATCTCGTCATCGGTCTCCGCTTCGAAGCTTGCTGCATAATGACTCTGCGCAAAAACCTGGGTGAGCTTGGGTTTGTCTGCCATGGTGTCGCCTTATGAGTTCTGTAAAGTCAACCGACGCGTCTCCGGCCTCCGTCTGCCGGTGCTCGGGACATGCTGAAGCGATTTCTTCCGGGTACATGGATCCTGTTGGTCCCAAGGACAATCCACCACCGTCCGGCAACTGGCGAGGTGACGACCTGTTCGTTAACAGCGTCGGCCCGCACCGTATCGGAGTATATGGAGCTCGAATGCTTGAAGCCTTGACCCTTATCCTTGTCTGCCAACTAATCGGCGAGACAATCGTTCTGCTGACCGGGCTGCCGGTTCCCGGGCCTGTTCTGGGGATGCTGCTTTTGCTCGGGTGGCTGTTTCTGCGCGGCGGGGTCTCCGAACCAGTTGGTCGTACGGCCGATGCCTTGCTGGCGCATTTCTCACTCCTGTTCGTGCCTGCCGGGGTCGGAGTGATGCTGCACTGGGAACGCATTCAGGGTCAGTGGCCTGCCATCGCGGCGGCGCTGTTTCTCGGCACCTTGATCACGCTGGCTGTCACGGCGCTGACCATGTCCGGTGTCCAGCGGATCCTGGCGGCAAGCCAACGGCGCAGAGCCGGCGGGGCGGGGCAGGGGCGATGACCGAGACACCTTTTACCGAGGTATGGGTCTATCTTGCCACCTCGCCGCTGTTGTGGCTGGCTGCAACCCTAGTCTGCTATCTGTTGGCCGATCGGGTCTATCGATTCGCCGGTGGCAGTCCTTTGTTGAATCCGGTTGCTATCGCCGTGGCCCTGCTGATCGGCATCCTGGTGGTCACAGACACGCCCTACGGGACCTATTTCGATGGAGCTCAGTTCGTCCACTTCCTGCTCGGGCCGGCAACGGTCTCGCTGGCCATTCCGCTGTATCGACAGCGTGAGCGTCTGGCTGCGCTGGCGTTGCCGATCGGCGTGGCCCTGCTTGTCGGCGTTGTGACCGCGAGCGTAAGCGCTATCGCGATTTCGGCGTGGCTCGGCGCCGACGCGGCGACTCAGGTGTCTCTGGCCCCGAAGTCGGTGACGGCGCCGGTAGCGATGGGGATCTCGGAGAAACTCGGCGGCATCCCGTCGCTCACAGCGGTCCTGGTGGTGAGCACCGGCATCGTCGGTGCGGTCTTCGGCACGGGTGTGCTGCGGCTGCTGCGGATTCGCGACGATGCGGTGAAGGGTGTGGCCATGGGGATCACCTCACATGGCATCGGCACGGCACGCGCGTTTCAGGTGAGCCCGACCATGGGCGCCTTCTCCGGTCTGGCGATGGCGCTATCGGCCTTCCTGACGGCAGCACTGCTGCCGTCGTTGCTAAGCTGGCTGGGGTTCGCGAGCGGGTGATGCGGCGCCCTGATGTGAGGGTACGGCGCGGGCAGGCATCAGGAGGAGCCGGATCGATCCTCCTTGATGCCTGACCAGGTCTATTTCTTCTCCAGCGTGTCCATCTGCATCAGCGTGTAGGCCGGACAGGAGCGATAGTAGGCGGTCACGATCAGGGCGACGCCGATTATACCGAGCCAATTCATCGTGAGAACGCCCCAGAGAGCGATCACGACGCCAGCGATCAAGCGAATCTTGCGATCGTTTTCACCGATGTTCTTGGTCAAGTTCATCCGATCACCTCTTACTGTGAAGGTTGTGCAAAGGGCCAATGCCGAGGCGCCCGAGTCGTCGGGTGGATCGGATCGACAGGTTCGTGACGTTGTCACGCCCTGCAACCTTACACTTAAGATGGTTGTTGTGAAACCCCGACGGTCATCCGCGCCGTAGGTTTTACAGACCGACACGATCGAACCCCGTGCAGGCAGTCCGCGCCGCCACGGGGTTCGGCTCGCCCGTCACATCATGCCCAGTGTCCTCGGCAACCACAGGGACAACGGCGGCCAATAGGTGATCATCATCAGGAACACCAACATGGTGAGCAGCCACGGGAAGCAGGCGATGGTGGTCTCGGTCATGCCCAGTCGCGAGATCCCGCTCGCCACATAGAGATTCAGCCCCACCGGCGGGGTGATCATGCCGATCTCCATGTTGACTACGATCATGACGCCGAAGTGGATGGGATCGATGCCGAGCGCCATCGCCACCGGAAACAGCACCGGGGCCGTGATCAGAATGACGGAGGTCGGCTCCATGATGTTGCCGGCCATGAGCAGCAAAACGTTGACGGCCAGGAGGAAGCCGATCGGTCCGAGCCCGGTGTCGACCATCCATTGCGCGAGCTCTTGGGGGATGTTCTCGTAGGTCAGAAGGAACGAGAAGAGCACCGCGTTGGTGATGATGTAGAGCAACATCGCCGACATGTTGGCCGAGTCCAGCAACACCTTGGGCACCCGGCTCAAGGGCATATCCTTGTAGACGAAGACCGCGATCACGAAGGCATAGACTGCGCTCATGGCGGCGGCCTCGGTCGGCGTGAAGATCCCCGAGTAGATCCCGCCCATCACCAGGATGATCAGCAGCAGACCCCAGGCCGATTTGCGCCAGGTCCGGAAGCGGGTCGCCCAGCTCGCACGCGGCAGGCGGGGATAGTTGTTGCGACGGGCGATCCACCAGGTCGTGAGGCCCAGCATGATTGCAAGCACGAGGCCAGGGATGACGCCGGCCATGAAGAGTGCGCCGACCGAGCTGTTGGTGGAGACGGCGTACATCACCATCACGATGGACGGAGGTATCAGGATGCCCAATCCGCCGGACGAGGCGATGATGCCGGTGCCGAACCGCACCGGAAACCCTTGCTTGACCATGGCCGGGAGTAGGATGGCGCCGACCGCCACCACGGTTGCGGGCGAAGACCCCGAGACCGCCGCGAACAGGGCGCAGGCGAACACCGCGGAGAGCCCGAGTCCCCCGTGATAGTGGCCGACCATACTGGTGGCGAAGTCGATCATGCGACGCGCCACGCCGCCGTGGGTGAGGAAGTTCCCGGCGAGGATGAAGAAGGGGATCGCCATGATCTCGAACTTCTCGATCCCGGTGAAAAGCTTCAAGGCCACCGATTCGATCGGCACCGAGGTCATGGTGAAGAGATAGGTCAGCACCGTGAGGCCCAGGGCGATGGACACCGGCATGCCGGTGAGCATCAGGCCGAGCAGGAGACCGAAGATGATGAGTGCGGTCATGGACGGTTCTCCCCGCGGTCGTTGGATTCCGGCCCTTGCCCGGGCGTTTGCTTCGGCTCCTCCCGGTGACCTCCGTGGAAATGCTCGCGCTCCTCCGCGAGTCTGACTGCCTCGCCCAGGAAGATCGGCTCCGGTTGGCCCGTGGCCTGGGCGCGCTCCACCTCCTCGTCCAATCCCTCGACGTGCGCATGCTCGTGGCGCGGCAGCTCACCGGTCCGGATGAATGACCAGGCGACCTGCAGGAAGCGGAAACACATCAGGAAGGAGCCGAGCGGGATCGCCAGATAGACGATCCACACGGGCATCTCCAGATCCGGGGTGATCTGATCCGTGTGGGACAGGTGCCAGACAAAGTTGGCCCCGAAGCTTCCCACGAGCCCGGTAAAGAGTGCCCCGGCCAGTAATCCGAAGATGACGAACTTGGAGCGCGCCCACTCCGGGAGATTGATGATCAAGACGTCCACGCCGACATGGATGCCGGTGCGCACGCCGTAAGCCGCCCCGAATTTTGCCATCCACACGAACATGTAGATGCACAACTCCTGGGTCCAACTCAGATTGATCTCGAAGAGCCAGTCGTAGACCGTGTCCCAGCCCCAATCGGCCGACAGGTCCAGACTGTAGCGATGCATCACCGCCACGAAAATCAACAGGGTAGCAGCGCCGATCAGGAAGGTGATCAGCCATTCCTCCAGGTGGTCCAGGATTTTCATCATGGCGACCTCTCCGGTGGGCCGGGGCGTGCCCCGGATGTCAATGGAGAAGGCCGGGGCCAATGGCGTGCTCGCCCCGGCCCCGGCCTTTACCCGATCGGACCTTTCCCGATCAGAGCTTGCCCATGTCGTTCCCGGTCGCCTGATAGATGGATTGGATCAGCTCCTTGCCGACTCGGTCCTCCATCTCGCGGTGCACCTTCGCGAGGCGCTTCATCCACTCGGCCTTCTGCTCCGGAGTCAGCTCGATGATCTCGCTCTTGCCGCTCTCCTTCACGGCGGCAAGGGCATCCTCGTTGTCCTGTTTGGCGATCTCGTTGGCGTAGACCGTCGCCTCCGCCATAGCCTCTTCAAGCGCGGTGCGAATATCCGGCGGCAATCCATCCCAGAACGCCTTGTTCACGATGACCGCATAGCCCAGGTAGCCGTGATCGGATTTGGTCACGTACTTCTGGACCTCATGCATCTTCTGGGTGTAGAGGTTCGAGGGAGGATTCTCGGTGCCGTCCACCACCCCGGTCTGGAGGGCTTGGTACACCTCGGAGAACGCCATGACCTGGGGGCTGGCGCCGAGGGCGCGCATCTGCTCGTCGAGCACCTTGGAGGATTGGATGCGCATCTTCTGGCCGCGGAAGTCCTTGGGCTCCTGCAGCGGCTTGTTGGCGCTCATGACCTTGAAACCATTGTCCCAGAAGGCCAGTCCCAGCACTCCCTTATCGCTCAGCTTGCCGAGCAGCTCGTCGCCGATCGGACCCTCCGTCACGGTGTGAAGCTGGTCGTAGCCATCGAAGATGAAGGGAAGATCGAAGACCTCGAACTCCTTGACGCCGAGCGGGCCGAATTTGGCGAGGGAGGGCGCCAGCATCTGCACGGCGCCGAGCTGCAGGGCCTCGACCTCTTCCTTATCCTTGTACAGCGTGCTGTTGGGATAGACGGTGACCTCGACCTGTCCATTGGTCTTTTCCTTCGCCAACTCGGCGAAGCGCTCCGCGGCCTTGCCCTTGGGGGTGTCCGCAGCGACAACGTGGCTGAATTTGATCACGATGGGCTCTTGGCCCTGGACGACCGCGGCAGACAGTAAACAGAGCAATCCGATAAACAGGGAGCCTGGTCTGAGCATGGTGCAAATCCTCGATGCAGTGATTGGAGAGTGTTATTGGTCTCTCGCCACGGACCGACAATCAACAAGGTTCTCGATCGAGACAGCGTCACCATAAGGAGCCATGTCGGGTCTGGGTTGAACCGGTATCGGCAATCCTAAGCGGTGTCGGGTCGAGTGTGCACCAGAGCGATGGTGTTGACTACCCCGAACAGCGTCAAACCCGACGGGTTTACTATCCGGCGCCAAAGCCGGCGCAAAATGGGACGAGGGTTAGGCCGGACGCGCCGCTGTTCCGCGATGCCTGTCCGGATTCACATCGCGTTGTCCAGCTCGGCAAGCACCTCCTGGAAGCTGTTTAATCCGCCCTCCAGATTCTCGATGATCTGCGCCGTCAGCTCGTCCGGCTCGGGTAGATTGTCGAGATCCGTGAGCGTCTTGTCCTTCAGCCAGATGGTTGTCCAAGGCCGAATCCGGTGTACTGCGGACCCGAGTACATCGTCTATTCACAGGCAACAGGGCCAGCCGCTTCTTCTTTGGATCTCGCTGATGAGTCTGTTGGGCCCTCTTGGACAGCCTCTAAGTCCCGGTGATGCGGTCGTCATAGCGGGCGCGATAGAGCAGCCGCGGTTTTGCGCCGTCGGTGAAGCCGCTGCGGGTGTGCAGGACGTTGTTCGAGATGAGGCCCCAGCCGGATTCAAGACGGCCATTAAGATGCCAAGGGGAGGGGGTCCGAAGCACATCTTTGAGGCAGGCGACCGCTGCGGCGGTCGAGGGGTCGTCGCGCCAGCTGATGTTGCGGCGGCGATCGGTGTAGCGCATGTGCAGATGGCCGTCCAGGCCGATGGAGAAGACCGGGCCGGTTTGTTCGGGGCGCAGCTCCACTCCGTCGACCGCGTTGGCGGGGATGGTCATGCATCGGGGATGCATCAGCGCGCGGATGTGATCCGGGTTCAGGTCACGGACCAGGATATAGGCGATCTCGTGATCCAGCAGCTCGTTCTCGCCGCCGCTCTCGGCGGGCTGAACGCAGTGCAGGAGCAGGCCGTGGATCTGGTGCTCAAGCGCGTTGTAATAGCCGTCGGTGTGCCAGGCAATGGGGCGATTGGAGTAGGGTATGTAGTTGCGGTGGGCGGCATCGGTCTGCACGGTCAGCGAAGTGATGGCATCTTCGTCGGCGCCGCGATTGTGATCCAGCCGATGCAGGCCGAGGCGCGCGCCAAGGGCGATCGGGATCGCCTTGTCTGGGTCCGTGCCGGTCGCGCCGATATAGATTGCCATGTTGGCGCGCCGGCAGCGATCCAGTATGGCGTCGTATTCAGTATCGGTGAGCGCGCGCGGATCGCCGATCTCGACAACCAGATCGGTCAGGGTGGTCGGCGCAGCGGCGAGCCTTTGCTCGCGCCAGCGTTGATAAGCAGTGTTGTCGTCAAGATTGAAGGGGTGACTCACTGGGATCTCCATTCTGTGTCGGGGAGGTGACCCTAGCCCCCGTCGGGCATTTCGGCATTGATCCCCGTCATTGTCCGTCGACCCAGGCATCGGGGTGAGTATCCACCGCGCCGCATGACGGACACAGGACGTCGATCCTGGACCTCTCAGTTTGTCCCCAGTCCCTGTGTCTGCCCATGTGGATAAGCTGTGCGAGCGTGCGTTAAGCCGCGGGCGCGAAGGGGGGATCCGGGCGCTGGTCAAATTTCGATCAAGTGAGCCTCGATCCATGCGATAGCCCCACGCCCAACTCCAGGCTAAAGTCCTCGAACCTCGAACCTCGAACCTCGAACCCCGAACCCCGAACCCCGAACCCTGGACCACCCCCCATGCCCCCACCCATCACCCCACTCTTGGCCGCCGACACCATCATCGAGCTGGCTGACCGTCCAGGGCGGCCGATCGTCTTGATCGAGCGTCTCAATGCGCCGCACGGTTGGGCGATCCCGGGCGGTTTCGTCGACGTCGGCGAGCGCGTAGAGGAGGCCGCAATCCGCGAGGCTGCAGAAGAAACCGGACTTGCCGTGACCCTGCGTGCACTGCTCGGCATCTACTCGGATCCGGCGCGCGATCCGCGTGGGCATACGGTCACCGCCGTTTATGTCGCCGAGGCTCGGGGTGAGCCGCGGGCAATGGACGATGCTCGGTCGATACAGGTGTGCCTTGCGGATGGAATTCCGCACGAGTTGGTCTTCGATCATGCCGTCGTGCTGGAGGACTACCGACGCTTTCGGGCGGATGGTCTCACGGCGCCGCTGCGGTTTTGCCGCTGAACGGCTGAGCGACTGATCAATGCCTGGTGATCTGCGCCGATGAGGTCCGGTCAGCTTCATCGGGCACAGCGCAGGTCATGGGCATTGGCATCGGATCACATTTGAAAGTCGCGGCGCATTTGCGACGCCAGGCTCACGACACCAAGGATGATGGCGCCGGCGAATACGCCGACCAGCGCGTTGGCCAGCGGCATCGTGATCGTCTCGAGCATCGGGCCGACGGTCGGGACCGCCGCGGCGACATGGGTCAGTGGATGCAGCAGATCATGCGCAGCGGGGATGCCGTGGACCAGAATCCCGCCCCCGACCAGAAACATGGCCGCGGTCCCGACGACCGCCAGAACCCGCATCAGGCGCGGCGCGGTCGCGAGCAGTATTGAGCCGACGCGTCGTTGCAGCCTGACCGGCAGGCTGTCGCCCGAGCGCTGCTGGAGGTAGAAACCGGCGTCGTCCATCTTGACGATACCGGCGACGAGGCCGTAGACACCGACCGTCATCAAGAGCCCAACCCCCGTCAACACGGCGAGTTGGGTCTCCAGGGCGGCCCCTGCAACGATCCCGAGCGTGATCACGATGATTTCAGCCGAGAGCACGAAATCGGTGCGGATCGCGCCGCGGATCCGCTCCTTCTCGAAGGCCATCATGTCGATGTTCGGATCCGCCAGGGTGCGGGTGAGCTCCGCATGATGCTGCGCGTCTTCCTTGGCATGCAGGAACTTGTGTGCCAGCTTCTCGAAACCTTCATAGCAGAGGAATGCGCCGCCCAGCATCAGAAGCGGTGTAATGGCCCAGGGCGCAACGGCACTGATGAGCAGCGCAGCGGGGATGAGGATTAACTTGTTCTTGAGGGAGCCGAGGGCGACCGCCCAGACGACCGGGAGTTCGCGCTCGGCGCGAATCCCGAGAACCTGCTGCGCGTTCAGCGCGAGATCGTCGCCAAGCACGCCGGCGGTCTTGCGTGCGGCGACCTTGGTCATCACGGAGATGTCGTCGAGAACGGTTGCGATATCGTCGAGCAGGGCGAGCAGGCTGGTCCCGGCCATGGGTCATCGATGGGTGTGTGGGAGGTGTGCGGATTCTATACCGATCGCGATTGGGGCGGATGGGTGGCTGCGACGATGGCCCGCGTCGACAGGCCGGCGATGCCTGCGATGTGCTCCGGCCGGAGCGCGACCGGGATGCCCGGCACAGCGAATCACCCGGCCTCAATCGGCGTCGGTGTTCGACCCGGCCGACAGCAGAGATCCCAAAAGCCGCCCCGGCAGGTGCTCGCCCAAGCTGAAGCGCGAAACGGCGTCGAGGCGGTAGTGGTTGCCGTCGGCGATGGCCTTGGCGGCCAGGATCCCGCTGCGTACTGCGGGCCCGATGCCTTCGCCCATGTCGCGGGTGGCCAGTCCCGCGGCATCGCCGATGAGATAGGCGCTGTCGCACTGTAGGCTCTGAGCACCGTCCCGAAGGTAGTAGGAATAGCCTTGGGGCGCGAGTGCCAGGCCGCTGTCGATGAGCCCGCGGCGGCGCAGCCTGGCGACGAAAAAGTCCCAGTGTTGGCGCAAACTCACACCCTGTTGTTGGAGTCGCTGCGATAAGGCGCCGATGCCGAGATTCAGATAGCCGTCCTCTTTGGGCACATACCAACTGTAACCGGGTAGACCCTTATCGAAGAACCAAAGGTGACAGTCTCCGTCCTGCCAGCTGTAAGGCAGCTCCTGCTCCAGCACGGCAACCTGTCGTGATCGCGCACGCGGATTGAGCGTGCGGAACAGTGAGCGATAGACCGGGCAGGCGGTGCCGCCCGCGCCGACCAGCGCGGTACAGGCGAACCGACCGTCGATCACATACCGATCCGCGCGACGCTCGATCCGTTTGACCTCATGCCTGATCACGTCGGCCCCCGAGCGCCGGAGCAGCCAGTCGTCGAATTCAACGCGGCGGATCGAGTGTTGGGGCGAGTGCGACCTCAACGGGATGCCACGCAGATGCATGCGCATGGTTCGGAAGGTGAGAAAACGGTGGGGGTAGGTGCGGACGTCCAGCTCCAGGTCGGCGACGACCGCGGGCGTGATCCAGCCGGCACAGAGCTTGGCGCGCGGGAACGGCGCCTTGTCGAGGATCAGACACTCGATGCCGCGTCGGCGCAGTTGCCAGGCGCAGGATGAGCCGGCAGGTCCACCGCCGACGATGATGACATCCGTCTTGGTCATATCCGGGCTCAGGTACAATCAGGGAGGCACCAACCTCAAATCGGACGTTGAACGCGCACCGGTGAAAGGGCGCGCAGGCGCCGGTCACAGCGACGGACGTGCCGTCGACGGATCTCGGTAAAGGGCAGCACGGGTCCAGGCCATATCGTTTTTATTGGGACGCGCAAAAAGCACCTGGTAGAGATGCAGTGCACCCGTGTGGAAGTTGGCAATGGAGGCCGCCAAATAGAGTCGCCAGGTGCGCATGAAGAACTCGTCGAACATCCTGCGAACATCCTCCTCGTGGCGGTCGTAACGCTCCAGCCAGTGCCTGATTGTGTGCGCGTAATGCAACCGCAGATTCTCCACGTCCACCACCGAGAACCCCGGCCCTTCGAAGATGTCCATCATCTGTCGCAACGTCGGGGCATAGCCGCCTGGAAAGATATGCTTCTCGGTCCAGGCGTCGGTGAGCCCCGGACGCGGCTGACCGATGGAGTGGATCAGGCCGCGCCCGTTATCCTTGAGGACACGGTCGATCACGTCGCCTAAGGCCGCGTAGTTGTCTTTCCCGACATGCTCCAGCATCCCGACCGACACGAAAGCGTCGCAGGGTCCTTCGATATTGCGATAGTCGTCTTCGATGAACAGGATGCGATCCCCTAACCCCTCCGCCCTGGCGTGCTCCCGGGCATAGGCGATCTGTGCCGAGGAGATGTTGTAGGCGCGAACCTTCACGCCGTAATGGCGTGCCAGATGCCGCGCCAGTGCGCCCCAGCCGCAGCCGGCTTCCACCACCTCCTCGCCGGGCCGCAGCTCAAGCTTGCGGGCGACATGGTCCATCTTTGCGATCTGGGCCTGTTCAAGCGATACGTCCGGCTCGGGAAAATAGGCGCAGGTATAGGCCATCTCCTGATCGAGCCAGAGCCGGTAGAAGCTGTTGCCCAGATCATAGTGGTGATGGATGTTCTCTCGCGCCTGCTCAAGCGAGTTGCTGCGCTGCTGCACCAGACCCCGTTTGAGATAACGATCGAGAAGCCCGCCGCGCGTCTGGATCCTCCGCGCCCGATAGATGGCATCCAGGCAGGCGACCAGGCTGCCCTCGATCTGAATCAGCCCGGCCGCATAGCCTTCACCGAAGTGCAGGGTGGGGCTGGCGAGGATGCGCCAGAACGCGGCGCGGTCGGTAAAGCGGATGCGGGCTACCGGTGGCTCATGGGCGCATCGATACTGTTCTCGGCCATCCCAGAAGATGACGCTGACCGCCGGTTCGCCGATGAGCGTCATCAGGCGGTTGATCAGCCAGGTCTCGACCGGCCACACGGTGCCGGACCCTCCCCAGCTTCCGTCGACGGCCGGCGCCGCTGCGCTCGCCGACGGGTTTCTCTCTGGCTTCATGTCGCATGTCCTCTGGGTTCGCAGGGCCTGCCTGAAGCCGTCCCGACGGCGAACGTCTGACGGTAGACGTCAGGGCGGGACGTCTGACGGGACATCTGACGGATGATTTGTCCAATTATTTCAGGCAGCTTGAACCTAGCGGTCAGGCGTTGCGGCGTCAATTGTGAATGCTACGGAAGGATCCCCGTAGTAACCGCAGAATCGATTCAGAAAATCAGTCCCAGCCAGACCCAATAGACCAGGAGATTCAGGACGGTCAAGGGCGCGCCGAGCGCACAGAAGAGCCAGAAGCCGAGATGGGCGCCGCGACGCTCGGCGGCCTGGGCGATGATGATGTTACTGGCGGCGCCGATCAGGGTGAGGTTGTCGGCGATGGTGGATGCAGCGGCGAGTGCCATCAACAGATCCGGGCGCTCCGGCGGTAGCAGGGGCAGGGCGAGCGACACCAGTGGGACGTTGGAGATGAGCTGACTGCCGAGCACGCCAGCCGCAAAGACCTCGCCCAGACCAATGGGTCCGGGTGGGATCCAGGATTGCAGCAGCCCGGTGTCCCAGACGCTGCGCATGAGGATGAACATGGCGATGAAAAAGACCAGGGTCGGCCAGTCGATGCCGCGGAGCAGGGCGAGTCGATCTGGACTGAAAAGCAGGATGGGCGCAGCGGCGACCAGGGCGATCACGACTAGGGGGAAGGGTACCTGCGGCGCGACGAAGGACGCGCCGATACGCAGTCCGACCATCAGCACCAGCAGACCTAAGGAGAGCCCGGCCAGGCGCGCCAGGAGCGGGTCGCTGATCGTCACCGGCAGGTGCACAAGGACTTCGCTGTGGAGATGGCGCCGGAAGGCGAGGCGGAGCAGGGCGTAGGTGATCAGCAGGTTGAGCAGGGTCGGCGGACCGAGCGCTGTAGAAAAGGCCAGAAAGGGACTGGCGATCCCGCCATGCAGGGCGATCAGCAAATTTTGCGGGTTGCCGATCGGACTCAGGACGGAGCCGATGGTGACGCCGAAGGCGAGCGCGAGCAGGAGCAGCGTAGGCGGGAGTCGGTGACTGCGCGCCAGGGCCAGCGCGATCGGCGTGCCGATCACCGCCAGGGTGTCGTTCATCAGGAAGGCCGAGCCGAGTGCGGCGCCGAAGATCACGGCGATCAGCAGGACGTCGACGCCCTTGACGCGACTTAAGATCCGCCCGCTCAGGGCGCCGAGCCAGCCGCTTTCGACCAGG